>NZ_WSPP01000090.1:0-23859 GCF_009767705.1 Myroides sp. LoEW2-1
GTTAATAACACTATAATAAGACAGAGAAAGAGACCCGAAATATGTACTATTAATCAAAAAAAAAGCCATCCTAAGGATGGCTTTAATTGATACTATTAATTATTAATCATTATACACAGGGTTATTTAAAAGCTCAGATTGAGGAACTTTAAAAGTCAAACGTGGATCGTCATAATTAAAGGTTTGCTTAGGATGAGAAAGGTGATTTGATCCATAAGTAAACGACTTTTTATTACGTTTAACTGCAGCATATATCTTTCCTTCTCCCCATAGTTCAATACTCGTTTGATGTAGTATCTCGTCAACAAGTTTATCACCAGATAAACCATCTACAAAAGAAGTATCACCTAATCTAATATCAAGCATATCTTTTAGAACTTGCTTTGCATCAGCATCATTACCAAGTCTTGCATTAACTTCCGCATTTAATAAATACATTTCCTCAATACGCATAAAAACATAATCTGACTCAATAATTCTTTGTTTCAAATGGAATTTACCTGTAGCTGCATAGAATTTACCTGCGGGAATATAAGCATTATCACCGAAACTCTCAGTTTCCCCATTATTGTCAGTCACCTTGTCAAAAACAAATTGCTTCTTTCTAACGTCTTCATCTTTAATAGACTCGTAAAGCTCTTTGCTCATACCTTTGGTATCACCAACACCAGCATAACTATAAGTAAACACATCTACTTGTCCCCACCATGATACTAAATCCAAATCAGTTTGAGTAGTAATACGACCACCCCATAACCAGTTAGGATTCTCACTTGTTTTATTAAATCCTTTTAAAAGACCTTCTTTCGTAGCCAAAGGATAATTTCCACTGTCAATCAATTCTTTCGACAATCTAGCCGATTCTACCAAAGATGCAGCATCACCTTGACTTGCATAAACATAAGCAAGAATACCTTTAGTTACCATATAGTCAACAGTAATTCGATCAATTCTAGTTTCAGTTGCATTTGCAGATTCGAATAATTCCATTGATTCTTTTAGATCATTAACCATAAATTCATAAACCTCTTTTGTAGGTTTAGAAGGCTGATTAATAAGAGTTGCAGTTTTGTAGATTGGTAAAACTTTTTGGTTAGCATCATATCCAAGAGTATACATATTCACTAAATTATAATACATATAAGCACGGATTGCTTTAGCCTCAGCCAAAACTACTTTATCTTTATTAGATTCTGGAATCTTTGTACCATCTTCACCAGCAAGAGATCCAATAATTTGATTAGTACTACGAATCATAAAATAGTAGAATCTCCAAGGTTTGTAATTGGGATTTGATGCATAATTCTCCATTTCTGAGAAATTAGCAATATTCGAATACCAACCATAGATATTACTATTCAAGTTCATATCACCTGAAAGCATATCTGTATAAATATCAAAACCTTTCTGACCAAAATCATCATGCCCAGTAGTTCCTCCAGCGAATGCTTTTATATTATAAGCATAAAGTCCATATAGAGTTGCATCTTTCAAGTGAGTAGAGTAATCAGAGATTTTATCCATATCACTTTTAGAAAGATATCTTGTAGAGCTAACATCTAAAAAATCCTTAGAACATGATCCTAAAAACAAACCAGCTCCAAGCGCTAACATTATTATTTTTTTCATTTTCAACATTTTTAGGAATTAAAATTTAACTTTTACTCCACCAGTAACAGTTGTTAAAGGAGCATAAGCATATGTACTACTTGAACCGAATTCTGATATTGCAGGATTAAATCCTTTGCGTTTTGTAAACAAGAATAAATTATCTCCTGAAACAAAGAAGCTAATATCTGCAAGTCCAAGTTGTTTCACATAAGTTTTAGGAAGTGTATAACCTAAACGAATATTGTTAATGCTCAAATAATCTGCTTTTGTTAAGAAGCGTGTCGAAGTAGATGCAACATTCGCATCAGCATTACTTGATAAACGAGGAGTATCTGTAATATCTCCAGGCTTTTGCCAACGATTATCAATATCTTTATGCCAATTATTTCCACCTACTTTATCATTCCCCATTAGACCAGCATAAGTACCATCATAAGCATATCCTCCTAAACTATACAACATTTGAACTGATAATTCCCATCCTTTATATCCAGCATTTAAATTAATACCTCCTCTTAATTTTGGAATCGCTGATTTACCAACATACTGCTGAGTAGCTTCACTGTACGAATAAGTCTTCTCTTTTGTTAATTTATCCACTAAATCAGGATTTGTTGCTTTAAAATCTTCTAAAGATCCAACAAACTGCTTATTCCCAGCTGCATCAACATAAGAATAAGTGTACCATTGTGCACGACCATTCTCAGGATCAACACCTGCCCATTCTCTCATATAGAAGTCTCCTAAAGAATGTCCTACTGCGCGTCCGTAATAAGTACTAATGTCAATTGGTTTTTGCTTTCCTGTAGCAGGATCAATCGGCATACGTTTCATTTCATTCTTAATGTGTTCTCCATTGATAGATAAATCAATGAAAGCATCTTTCGTTTGTAATAAATGTCCAGTTACATTAAACTCAATACCTTGATTCGATAACAAACCATCATTAACAGTCATCATAGCGTATCCAGCTGATGGACCTACACGACGATCAAAAATCAAATCATCAGTTCTTTTATTATAGTAATCAACGTTAACGTCAAGATATTTACTTAAACTAAACTCAACTCCAACTTGGAACATCTTTGATTTTTCCCAAGTTAAATCAGCATTACCCACTTTATCTTCATAAATAGCTAATTGCCCGTTGTAATTCCAAACTTCCCATAAATTTTCTCCTGGGTGGAATGCTTCAACATCAACTCCAGCAATGCTTACATAAGACTTTTGATCTCCTGTCAAACCATAACTTGCTTTAAGCTTTAAATTGCTAAACAATGTTTGATTCTCCATAAACTTCTCACGGCTTACAACCCATGCAGCACTTACTGATCCAAAAGTACCCCATTGATCTTTCTTAAACTTAGAAGCACCATCACGTCTGATTGTTCCCGATAAGAAATACTTACCTTCGTAATCATAATTTAATTGAGCAAAGTAACTCTCAATAGTAGACTTATCTGTCCAACCAGCTGTAGGAGTACTGTTAGCAGCATTATTTAACTCTACACTATTAGGGTGAGCTAAACCATTCTTACTAATTTGATTAACTCTCATTTCATAAGAGTTATTCTCATGAGCAGCCAAAACTTCAAATCCATGACCACCAAATGCTTTCTTATAGCGAAGCATTTTTAACCAGTTATAAGTAAATAACTCATTTTTAGTCTTATAGATAGATCCTCCCATACTAGAAGCAGAACCATAGAAAACACTATTTAATAAATCTCTTGATCTATTGTAATATTGACCACCAATTGAAGTTTCAAAAGTCAAACCTTCAGCAAGGTCAACATTAAAGTTCACATTAGCATTAAGCTCATCACGTGTTGTTTTGTCTTTACCATAAATAGCATCACCTACAGCATTAGTCAAAGCACCAAAACCTCTCCCTGATCCATAATCGTATTCATATCCGCCATAGATATCTTGTCTTTTATTACCATCTGCATCTCTTAAAAACAGAGGATAAATAGAAGGAATATTCTCAGTAAACCAGAAAACACTTCCTGAATCTGATGACTGTCCAGCATTGTTACTTTCAGCATGAGTATATCCCATGTTCATTTTAACATCTAACCAATCTTTTGGTTTATGCTGTAAATTTAAACGTGCTGAAACACGCTCATAATCAGAATTTACTGAATAACCATCATCCTTTAAATACCCTAAAGACGTAAAATAAGAGCTTTTCTCTGAAGAACCACCCATTGTTAAGTTTGCTTCCGTTCTGTAAGACGCTTTAAAAGCATAGTCATTCCAATCTTCAGGATTGTATTTACGAGTAACCCCGTCTCTAATTTGTCCTGTTACAGGATCTATCAATTCAGTCCCATTTGCAACATTCCACATATTGTAACGTGCATGTATACCATAAGATTGGTTAAATAAATTTTTACCTGCCCACTCTCTAGCTTGTTGATCATCAAACTTTCCTTTAATCTTACCATAATTAGTAAGTCCCTCATAAGCATACTCCATATACTGTTCTGGCGAGGTAACTACATCATATCTTGGCAAAGCTCTCCAGTTAACACCTGTTCTTGCTTCTACTTCAATAAACGAATCTTTTCCTTTACCAGATTTCGTATTAATAATAACAACACCATTTGCTCCACGAGAACCGTAAATAGCAGTCGCTGATGCATCTTTTAATACAGTCATCGATCCAATATCAGAAGGGTTAATAGAACTAACATTTCCGAAAAAAGGAACACCATCAACAATATACAAAGGACTTCTGTTACCATTAACAGAACCAAAACCTCTAATACGAACAGTTGGCTCAGCTCCTGGCTGACCTGTAGTGTTAATTACACGTACTCCTGCTGCTTCACCAGCTAAAGCTGCTACAGCATTTGATACGTTTTTCTTTTCAATGTTCTTGTTGCTAATTTGTGTAGCAGAACCAGTAAACGATTCTTTAGTTGCTGTACCATAACCTACAACGATTACTTCGTCTAATAGATTACTTTCATCAGCTCCCATCGTTACGTTATGAACTGAGGCTGCCCCCACTTTATACTTAACGTCTTTCATACCAATAAAAGAAAAGACAAGTGTTTGTCCTTGTTTTACTTTTATCGAGTACTTACCGTCTAAATCCGTTTGTGTTCCAAACTGAGTTCCCTCAATCACAACGGATACCCCAGGAAGAGTAAGTCCATCTTCCTGTACCACTCCCGTAAGAGTTTTCTCTTGAGCAAATCCCACTTGCACCAATAACACAAGCAAGATGCTCAAAAACCAATTGTACTTTGATTTCATCTTAAAATATTGATTAGTTAGTTCAACAAAACTAACAAAATATTTATATAATAATTAAGTTTAATTCACAAAAAATTTACATAAATCAAATACAACAACAATACATAACTAAGCCTAAACGTATAAAAATAAAAACACAATAACTATTTAACACATTTGATGAAAATAAAATCAATACTACCCGTTTTTAATACATCTTACTAACAATACGTTAAAGGTTATTTTTTTTAAAAAACGCCTTTTTTTGTCAAAGCAAATGAAAAATCACCCTATATAATTGACATAAAGTAACTTCAGACCACATAAAAAATCAACAAACTTCCTTAAAACAAAAAAAGCAGTGGAATTACCACTGCTTTTTATACGAATATCTTAAAAAGAAAGTCTCTTATTTATAAGCTTGATTCTGTTCAAGTTTTGAAACATTAATCTCCTTTTGAGGAATTGGAAACGCCAAGAAAGGATTGCCAAACTCAATAGAATCTCCAATATCTTCATTAGCGATAATTTTAGGATTTGTTATCGGTAGTTTCCAACGCATTGCATCTTCAAATCCAAAACCTTCAAACATCAATTCTTTCTGACGGACATCTTTTAAATCGTCCATCGTTATAGTGCTAAAGCTTTTTGGCTTCTCAGTACCGTTCTCTTTAAACACTACGCGCTTACCTTCAATCTGGTTCATATAATCTAAAGCAACAGCTGCATCTCCATTTGACGCTCCTTGCAACTGAGCCTCAACGTAATTCAACATCACCTCTTCTACTCTCAACATGCGAATATTAGACGATCTACTTACATACTTACCTGTATTTCTAAGTGCTTCCGTATCTTTCGCACCATCTAATTTGATTACTTCTGCGCGAATATCCTCTCCATCCTTTGGATTAAATACTGTATCTACAGTAGCATAATTCCATTGAAGATCACCATACCCACCTGAAGTACCAATACTATAAATATATTGCAAACTTGCAGTAAACTGATTATCTGTTCCTGATTGAGCTAATTCAAAAAGAGAATTTGTCATAACACCTTCCGATTTATAACCATCCAAATAACCTGATCTTGGCAAAACGTCAACATTTCCTTTGTTATTAATCGCCTCTGCTGCTGACTCAATTACCACATCCAATTTACTCTTGTCAAATTGAGAAAAGAACAAAGCGATACGAGATTTCAAACCTAATGCTGCAGCATAGTTAATGCGCTCTTTCACAAGACTATTCCCTTCAGCTCCATTATCTCTACCTTCTTTCAAATAAACTATACCTTGATCTAAATCTTCAAAAATTCGCTCCATATTCTCCTTTACAGTAGCACGAGCTATTTTTTCATCAGCATTAGAAGGATCTGTTTTATAAGGTACTCCTAAAGCAGATACCCCTGCACCATTTACATACTGCTCACCATACAAACGAACCAAGTCGTAATGTGCCAACGCGCGAATTACATAACCTTGCCCTTTGTAATAATTATTAATAGCACTACCCTCTACATCTGCTCCAATAACTTTATTTGCATTCGTAATTACACGGTAAATTTGCAACCATGTATCCACGGCATATTTATGAGTTGGCAACAAAGCAAAACCCGAAACATTTCCAAAGCGCCCTGTACGGTCAGACGAATACATATAAGGAGCTCTTGCTTCTGAAAATACGATGACATCTCTACCGTAGTAGAATTCAGCTGTCATCCTTGCATATGCACCATTCACAGTTGCTTTTAACTCTTCTGTTGTTTTAATTGGCTCTGAACCATCTTTGTAATTTGATTGTTCTGAATCTAATGAACAAGCCGTAAATGTCATCGCACCTATTCCGAGAAAACCAACAACCGTCAATATTCTAAATATCTTTTTCATTGCTTTTAAAATTTAACATTTAACGTAAAAATCACAGACTTCAAAGGTGGGGTAGCCATTTCTACAAATCCTGTAGCATCTACCTCTGGATCCCATTTCAATCTTTTATCTTTCACCCAAGTGAAAGGGTTCATAGCAGATACAGCTAAGTTCACTCCATCTACACCAATGAATTTAACAGCTTCTTTCTTCAAGTTATAACCAAATGTCAATTGTCTAAGGCGAATATGATCTCCATCGTACAGCCATCTCGTACTTGGTGAAGTATAATTAGCATTACCTCCTGTAGATACACGAGGAACATCTGTAATATCACCAGGGTGCTGCCATCTATCCATCAACTCAGTAGTACCGTTATAGGTATATAGTGAACGTGAATTAACTGTATTTGTATAGGAAGCCCATCCATCGTACACAGAATAACCTGCTGCAAAAGAAAATAAAGCATCCATATAAAACCCTTTATAATCAACGTGCGTATTAACACCACCTGTTACTTTAGGAAGAGCACTTGTATTTTGGTATCGCACCTCTGCTTCGTTGTAATTTGTCGTCTTAGTACCATCTGCCTTATACCATTGTGCATTACCCGTTTGAGCATCTACACCCGCATATTCTCTTAAATACCAAGTACCATATGCTTTTCCTTCTTCAATCGCATTATAGCTTCCCAAAACTTTAACCGTTTCACCGTTTATCACAGGCATATTAGTTACCTTGTTCTTTACTGTTCCAACGTTTCCACCAATAGACCAGTTAAAGTCATCTCCTCTAAATAGATCATAATTCAGTTCTACCTCGATACCTCTATTAGTCATATCTCCAATATTCATCCATTGCGCTTCATACCCAGAAGTCATAGACAATGGACGTTGATACAATAGGTCTTTACTCTTACTTTGAAAATAAGTAAAGCTTCCCGTTAAGCGATTATTAAAGAATCCAAACTCAACTCCTGTATCGAATTTCTCTTGTTTTTCCCATCCCAAAGGTCCACCATATTGATAAGCAATAATAGCCGATTCATTGTTATATGTACCAGGCTCTAACAACTGCATATACATATTCGGATTGATAGTTGAGTTACCTGTCGTACCATAAGACCCTCTCAAACGCAATAGGCTAATTGCATGTGCACTATCCATGAAAGCCTCTGAACTAATATTCCATGCACCACCTACAGCAAAGAAATTCCCCCAACGCTCGTCTTTTGAAAATCTTGAAGAACCTTCTCTACGGAAAGTTACATCCAATAAATAGCGATTTTGGTAGTCGTAGTTTAACATTCCCAAATAGCTCAACTGTGACCAATCGTAGTAATCAGCAAATGTCGTAAAGTTAGCCGCTGCTGTTCCAAGACCTTCCATTCCTGGAGGTAATACCTCTCCTCTACCTTGTAATCTATTGAATTTATTCTTTTGGTACTCCATAACTCCTTTTACATTGAAGCGATGTGAATCCCCTAAATAAAAACGGTAGTTCAACGAGTTTTGCCAAACATAGTTAAAGATTCGCTTTTCATCTTGAGAAGCTGACCCCTTATAAGCTTTACCATCCCCGTGTATAGGATTATAATATTGAGAATAGTTTGACAAGGTATAGTCCAAACCAATACTTGACTCAAATTTTAAATCATCTAATATTTTATAACCAATAGCATTATTTGATATTACTCTTGTGATATCGTTCACTATTGAGTTGTGTTTACTCGTATATAGAGAGTTGTGTAACCCTGCAGGCGTGTCCAAGTTGTACGAACCATCTTCCGCATAAATCGGTGCCCATGGACTCATAAACATCCCTGTCAAGTTAGGGTTAGAAAAATACGCTCCCCCTTCCATAATACCATTTTGCTTAATGTTCGAAACATTAGCCCCAATGGTAATATCCAACTTTTTATTCAGATTACGCGTCATATTAAATGACCCTGTTACCTTTCTAAAGTCAGAACCAATAACTGCTCCTTCATATTTATCATGCCCTAAACTCGCATAATAAGTACCCTTTTCATCACCTCCATTTACACCTAAGCTAACAGAAGTTACTAAAGCATCTTGATTCTTAACAGCTTTACGCCAATCGTTGTTCACTGAACCATTGTTTACCCATTGCACTAATCCATCATTACCATAATCTCCTACATACCAATCCCAAACATTGTCTTTATTGAAACCCTCTTCTTTACCAAATGAATTAATATTTGCCTCTAACCACAATTCTTTCTTTTGTTCTCCTGATAAGAATTTTGGTCCTTTACGTGCAAAGTTTTGAAAACCAACACTTGTTTTCAAACTATAAGAAGGCTCTCCTCTTTTACCCTTTTTAGTAGTAATCAAAATTACTCCATTACCACCACGTGCACCATAAGCAGCAGTCGCAGCAGCATCTTTTAACACAGTCATCGATTCGATGTCGTCACTGTTAATACCAGATAAAGCTGACAAAGAAGTTCCCGTTGCAACTCCATCGCTGTCAACTGCCCCAGATAAGTTATCAGTAATAATAGGCATTCCATCTACAACGTACAAAGGCTCATTATTAGCCGACATAGAGTTGCGTCCGCGAATACGGATATTTTGTACTGCTCCAGGTGACCCAGATGTAGAAGCAATTTGCAAACCAGCTACACGTCCTTGAAGCGCTTGATCAACTGATGCTACAGGTGTTTGACTTATAACTTCCCCCTTCACTGCTACCACATTACCTGTGATTTCGTTTTTAGCTTTAGTTTGTCCATACGCCATAACAACAACTTCCTCTAATTCTTCTCCTGCAGCGACCATATGTACATTATAAAATGAAGCTGCCCCCACTTTATACTTAACATCTTTCATACCGATAAAAGAAAAGATTAACGTCTGGCCTGGTTTTACACTGATAGAATATTTACCATTCAAATCAGTTTGAGTACCCTCTTGGGTCCCTTCAATAATAACAGTAACTCCTGGTAGAGAAAGGCCATCCTCTACTACGGTTCCTGTCAAAGTTTTTTGTTGAGCAAAACCCACTTGAAAGAAAAACAAGCAGAGTATACTCAAAATCCATTTGTACTTTGATCTCATATTTAAATTGAATTAGTTTTTGAGGAAGAGTACAAGAAAAAATCGTGCTAAAAATTCAACAAAACTGAAACTTTAACACAGAAAGACATATATACAATTACACATATCAAACATATTTTATTAAAAACACAAAAACACAGGCAAAAAACAATACTTATAATCCTTAAAATACCATCTGTAAATCACAATAAATGTAAATATTCAAAACACTGTTAAATTTTAATATCTACACTAACTCCAGTGAATGTTCTCTGGAAAAATGCCTAAAAGAAGAATAGACACAGTGGGAAATCACAAGAAAAACCTACTAAACCCAAACCAACTTGGTTGAAACAAAAAAAGAGTCACAACAAATGTTGTGACTCTTCTCTATCTAATAATATCAATTGTCTTATTTCAATTCTGAACTAAAGTCAACTTCTTTATTTGGTGTTCTCCAAGTCCATTTATGTGAACTTTGAGCGTCAATCTTACCTGCTAATGAAGCTGGATAGTTTCCACCTTCTTTACCTTCAAGTCGATTGATATCTAAATTCCATCGCTTCATATCAAACCAGTCAAAACCTTCACCCCATAGTTCGATTCCTCTGTATTTCACGATTTCTTTAAACATCTCATCACCTGATTTATCACAAGTGTAAGCTTCATCTCTACCTGAATTTTTAGTCAATTCAACTAATATCTTTGCAGCTTCACTATCATTACCCAAGAAATGTTCAGCTTCAGCCTCAATTAAATACATTTCAGAAACTCTAAAATGATTCAAGTGACCAACACCTGGCATATCATTAGCTTTGATCTTAAACTGCATATAAGCAGCTACCGTTGCAGCAGGGTTAAGATCGCGGAATTTATCTCTTGCTAACTTATCCATCTCTGAACCGTTTTCAGTCACACCTGAATCAAGAGCGTACACTCCATCTACAAGTACACCTTTATCATTATATGTGTTAAATGGAGTTGGATCTAAGAATAACTCTCTACGAATATCAGTTTCTGGAATAGTTTCATAAAGCTCTTTAGCCATTCGTTTTGGATAACTACGAACAGCAGTAGCTGATGAGTTATACGCCATATACGCTTGGTATGAGAAATAGAATAATTGCTCATCAGAAGCACCATGACTACTCCAAATCCACTCTTGATTAGGATTTGCAAAACCTTCTTGGTATTGCTTTACAGTCATCAATGGATACTCCTCTTTCACTAAAGAAGCGTACTTCTTAGCTGTGTCGTAATCCTTCTTAGCTAAAGCAGCTCTTGCGAAAATAGCTTTCGCAACAGTACCATCAATCAAGTGATTCTCACCACGACGATCGTAATTACTCTCATCGAATAAGCTAATCGCGCTTTCTAAGTCAGCATAAATCTGCGTGTAAATATCAGCTAAAGGAGATAAAGGTAATTCTGCAGGTTGATTCTCCGATGTACGAAGTACTAAACACGCTTGACTTCCATTATTCGAATCATCCCATCTATAACCATAGATTTGAGATAACATCGTATAACTATAAGCTCTATATGCCAAAGCTTGAGCTTTTAAGTATTGTCTTTCATCTTTAGTTCCTTCAGCACTATCTACATGCTCAATAATAGTATTTGCATCTGCAATTATTTTATAATAATAATGCCATGGATAATAATCGTAAACCGAAGAAACATTATCATAAAAGTTTCCAACGATTAGATTTTTCCAACCAGGTAAGTTTACACGGAAATTCTGTCCCATGTATTCCCCATAATACATCTTAATCGTTCCTTCACCATTAAATCCTTGACTACCCACATGCTGAGTAACCATCAATTTTGCTAAACCATTAACAGCTATTTTAATACCTTTTGTGTCCTTAAGTAAAGTTTCTGGAGAAACTTCATCTGTAGGATAAGTATCCAAATAGTCTGAACTACAAGCACCACTTAAAGCAATAGCAGCAACAAGTACAAAGTATTTTATATTTTTAAATTTCATTTTCGTTAATTTTAGAATGCAACATTAATACCAAATGTATATGTACGAGGAGTAACATAAGCATCATACAGAATACCATTGTAAGTTTGTTGTGGATTCATTCCTTTGCGTTTTGTAAAAGTTAAAACGTTTTCAACTCCTGCAGTAAAACGCAATCCGTTAATCCCCATCTTCTCCATAGTTTCTTTCGGCATCTCATAGCTCAATGAAATATTCTTGAACACTAAATAAGAAGCGTCTTTCAACCATCTATCAGAATAAGTTCCACTTGTATAGCTTGATCTATCAAAATCCATTACTGGAGTTCCATTAGGATCAATTCTGTTAGGAGATGTTTCTGTCATTCCTTCAGGAGCACCAGTCCAAGATCCTAAAATATCTTTGTGTAAAGCTGATGGATTTGATGTAACATTCATTAAACCTGAATATGAAGTATCGTAAACTTTCCCACCAATACTATACGTAAACAAAGCAGATAAAGAGAAGTTTTTATAGCTTAATGAAGTATTAAAACTACCATTTACTTTAGGCAATGCACTACCAGACCAATCTCTACGCGCATAAGTTGTATAAGTAGTGTAATATTTGTCTCCAATTTGAGCTAAATATTGATCTTCAACTTGTTTTTTACCAGCTTCTCCTGTTGCAGTGTACACATCTGTATCTAATTCATACAAAGCATTTCCTGTCATTTGATCTACACCAGCATACTGATATAAGTAAAATTCAAATACACTCTTACCTTCTGCAATTTTTTGGTAGTCATTTCTAACAATTCCAGCCTCTCTATTTTCTGCTGGTAAAGAAGCAACTTTATTCTTTAACCAAGTTGCGTTAGCACCAAAGTTCCATCTTAAATCGTGATTGTTGATGATATCGATATCAAAAGCAACCTCAATACCTTTATTAGTAATAACACCAACGTTTCTTGTGATTAATGCCTCAGCACTTCCAGTAGATGTACTTCCAGTAGAAAGTGGCAAGTTAAAGTCGATCAATAAGTTTTGTGAACGCTTGTCAAAATACTCCACACTCAAATTCATGCGGTTAAACAATCTTGTTTCTACAGCTGCTCCAAATGAAGAAGAAGTTTCCCACTTAAGATCTTTATTTCCATTTTGCGATCTATAAGCACCTGGTTTACCACCATTCTTAACAATCGCATACAAATCTTGATATGCATACCAATCAACACCTTGATCGTTACCTACTTCACCATACGAAGCACGAACTTTAAGATTGTCAATTACGCTTGATTGGAACCAATTTTCGTTAGAGATGATATAGCTACCTCCAACAGACCAGAAGTTACCCCATCTGTTATCTTTGTGGAATTTAGATGACCCATCGCGACGGAAAGATCCTTCTACGAAATACTTATTATCATAGTTATACTTCACACGAGAGAAGTAACCTTCTGTACGGTAAACATCTGTATAATCTAATAAGTTTGTTGTTTCACTAAAGTTTACGAAATCAGGTAATCCTGCGAAAGTCTCTCCTGATTTGATAGCGTATAATGTACTTCTTTCCGTACTGTAATTTTCGTGTCCTAATAAAACTTGAAGATTGTGATTTCCTAAATCTTTGTTCCAGTTCAACAATTGTTGCGCTGTATACGTTTTATATCTTCTAATATCACGACGTCCACGTCCAATTGTTCCTGAACCATCACCGATAATAGCATTCTCATATTTGCGATCTTCAGCGTTACTTGTATTTAAATCCCCTCTAATAGAGAAAGTAAAATCTTCTAAAAACTTAATATCTGCAAATACTTGAGCATTCATGGTATTTCGAATTGTTTCCATTGAATTCAATTCGTTCTCCCAAATATTGTGTCTACCTTTAAACTGATTTCTTGTTTTAGTACCATCGTCATAAACTCTGTTTCCACTTTCATCTCTTACAAATGAACCATCTGCATTATGCAAGTGAACAGGGTAAATAGGCGCAATGTTACGAGCGAACATAAATGGGTTTGTAAAGTTGTTAGTATTGTCTCTATCCGCTGGAACACCATTCGATACTTGATGAGATCCAGAGATATTTGCTCCAACTTTTAACCAATCGTTTACGTTATAATCTGCATTTAACCTTCCAGTAAAACGTTTGAAATCAGATTTTTTAAAGTATCCTTCGTTGTTTAAGAATCCTGTAGAAAAGTATGCTCCTCCTTTTTCGTTAGCAATTCTACCATTCATATTAATATCTTGGAAATACCCCGTTCTTTCAATTGGTTTGTACCAATCTAAATCACTTTTGTATCCTTCTAATATTTGAGCATCTGATCTTAATTGACCATTTTCAAACAATTGATCTGCAGGCTTGTCGTAAATATTCAAACCTAAGAAGTCTTTAATCAATCCACTATTTGCTAAAGCCGTAGCTTCATCAAAAGATTTTCCTCCTGTTAAAAGACTGTTTCTATAACCTTCATACATTACATTCATGAAGTCATCTGGTCCGATGCGATCGTAATCTTTAATACCACGTGTATAAACACCTTGTTTCATATCCACGTTAAAAGATACACCAGCTTTAGAACCTTTCTTAGTAGTAATCATAATTACCCCATTAGATGCTCTATTACCATATAACGTTGTAGAAGATGCATCTTTCAAAACAGACATACTTTCAATATCCGCAGGGTTAATATCAGAAATATTACCACCATAAGGAACCCCATCTACTACGTATAAAGGTGCGTTAGCATCAACTCCTTTTACTTCTCCTTTCAAAGATGTAAAACCACGAATACGAACCTCTGGCTCAGAACCAGGCTGACCTGAAGTATTATTCACTTGAATACCAGCAGATGCACCTTCTAAAGCTGAAACAGCATTTGAAGAAGATCGCTTAGTAATATCATCTGACTTTACAACCGAAATAGCCCCTGTTACAGATTCTTTAGTTGCAGTACCATAGGCAACAACAACTACTTCCTCTAACATTCCGTCGTCATAAGTCATTTCTACATTATAAGTCGTAGCATTTCCTACTGTGTATGATTTGTTATTCATACCGATAAAAGAAAACTCAAGAACATCTCCAGGCTTTACTTGGATGGAATATTTTCCGTCCAAATCCGTTTGTGTTCCTTCTTGAGTCCCTTTAATAATAACAGACACTCCTGGTAGAGTCATACCCCCCTCAGAGACAACTCCTGTCAATGTCTTTACTTGAGCAAAAGAAATTTGCACAAATAGCACCATAAATAGCGCTAAAGTCCATTTAAACTTTGATATCATTATTAAATTGAATTAGTTAGTTCACAAACTTAAAAAAGTAATCTAAAAACTAACAAACCCTCATAGTTATTAACATCAAGACCGTTTTCAATTATCAAACTATTAATATAAAATACTTAAAACTTCTAAATTATTATATAAAAAACATCTCTACATAAGAATAAATAAACATTTGTAATTCGCAAAAAGTGATATTATCACAAACAAAATAAAAAAACGAGAATACTTTTAACTAAAAAAACTTTCCATAAACCCGATTTACCTTAAACAAAACTTAATTTTAACATTACACTAACCTAATAAAATCTTCATATGCCTCAATCTCTTTCTATCTTTGTTTCACAAACCTTTTATAAAATGTTACTAAAAAATTATTCAGGATTAATCTTAGAAGCGGGTACTGATGAAGCAGGTAGAGGATGTATTGCTGGTCCTGTAACGGCTGCTGCAGTAATCCTACCAGAAGATTTTGAAAACGAATTTGTTAATGACTCAAAGAAAATTACAGCGAAACTCAGGTATTCACTAAGACAAGTGATTGAAGAAAAGGCATTGACGTATAAGGTTACTCACATATATGAGGATACAATTGAAGAAATCAACATCCTGCATGCTTCTATCTTAGCTATGCAGCAATCTGTCTTAGCTCTGACACCCAAACCTGAATTTCTCATTATTGACGGAAATAAATTTACACCCATTCCCGAATTGCCCTATGAATGCATTGTCAAAGGCGATATGAAATACCTTAGCCTCGCAGCTGCCTCTATCTTAGCTAAAACATATAGAGATGACTATATGGATCAAATTCACGAGGAATTTCCCATGTACAATTGGAAGAAAAACAAAGGATACCCTACAAAAGAACACAGAGAAGCCATAGCAAAATTTGGACCTTGTAAGTATCACAGAAAGTCATTCAAACTGCTTCCCGATCAATTAAAACTTGATTTTTAACGAACAATCCCAATACAGATGCTCCACGAGCATCTTTTTTTATATAAAATTTAGTGCTTATCAAGACAACTTATTCCTTAAATCCACTTTGAAACAATCCTCTCACATTGGCTATTTCGGAGGAATTGATAGCATAGCAGTCACAGGGTGATCGCATAGTGGTCGCATACTTTTGCGCATAAAGTATGCGACCACTATGCGATCATATACCGACCACCCCCTAAAATCCCTGTCTCGTCCTAATATAGCTGTACAGTTATTGTTTATAATCCTGCTTTTAACTGTACATTTGGTTTTATACTCCTATTGCAACGATACAAGTTCGTGTCGCTTGTTTTTTTCTTCTATTGCTTTTTCTTTCTCTTTTAGCTATTTAAAACAGTAAAGTTTTTCACAATGGTTCAGCCTTTCTTATCACAACAAAAAAGAGGTAACCACTACACAGTGATTACCTCTCAGTTTGTATTTTAAATCGCTTCAGTAGAACTTAAGCAAAAATCTTATTTACCGCGTTAATCGTATAATCTAAATCTTCATAAGTCAGCGCATCAGTAATAAACCACGTTTCATAAGAAGATGGAGCAATATAGACACCTTCTGCAAGTAAGCCGTGGAAAAACTTGTTAAAAGTATCATTGTGACCATACCCTGCGGTATCAAAATCAACGACTTCTCTTTTGTCGAAAAATACTGATATCATTGACCCTACGCGATTAATTGTATGATCTACGTGATTAGCTTCTAACACACGACGAAGACCTTTCTCTAAATAAGCAGTTTTCTCCTCTAAGCGAGAGAACAATTCTAAATCTTTCTCGATTTCCTGCAACATAGTTAAACCAGCTGCCATTGCTAATGGATTACCAGATAGCGTACCAGCTTGATAAACAGGGCCAACTGGAGCTAAGTAATTCATGATTTCAGCACGACCTGCAAAAGCTCCTACAGGCAATCCTCCTCCAATCACTTTTCCAAAAGTAACTAAATCGGCATTTACCTTAAACAATTCTTGAGCTCCACCTCTTGCAAGCCTAAATCCAGTCATAACCTCATCAAAGATAAGCAATGCTCCAAACTCATCACACAGTGCTCTTAAACCTTCTAAAAAGCCCTTTTTCGGAGGCACACAACCCATATTCCCCGCTACAGGTTCTACGATAATCGCAGCTACTTCCTCTTTGTTTGCTTCCAAAATAGCACGTACGTTTGCTAAATCATTGTAAATAGCAAGTAAAGTGTCTTTGGCTGTTCCCTGCGTAACACCAGGACTATTAGGCGATCCAAAAGTCACTGCTCCACTTCCTGCCGAAATCAAGAATGAATCTGAATGCCCGTGATAACATCCCTTAAATTTGATTATCTTCTCTCTACTCGTAAAACCACGAGCTAAGCGAATCGCACTCATACAAGCTTCTGTACCAGAATTTACAAATCGTATCTTGTCGATATTAGGTACCATTGACACTGCTAATTCAGCTATTTTCGTTTCAATCTCAGTAGGCATACCAAATGAAGTCCCTAATTTTGCTTTTTCAATCACAGCATTAACTACTGGCTCATAAGCATGTCCCAAAATCATAGGCCCCCATGAGTTGATATAATCAATCAAGCGATTCCCATCTTCATCATACAAGTAAGCCCCTTTCGCTTTCTTTACAAAAATCGGTGTACCTCCAACAGATTTAAAAGCTCTTACAGGCGAATTAACACCACCGGGAATTACTTTCTCAGCTTCAGCAAATAACTGACTACTTCTTTGATACAACATAATTATTTTATTTTTAAGATTTGACCAATTGACAAAGCTGTTCCTGACATCTTATTCATTTTTTGAAGTTCAGAAACAGTCATATTATATTTTTTGGAGATAGAATACAATGTATCTCCTTTCTTAACTACATGACTTTTTTTGCTACTTGTAGTTACTTTTGTTTGAGGGATAACAGGCTGCGTTTCTACATAAGTATCTTCGTAAACGCCACTTTGCAATCCCATAATATCCATCATTTCCTTATCGTAATCACTCAGTGAATAACGCTCTATAAGGCTAATTAATTTATCTGCATACTTTGGATCTGTAGCGTATCCAGCTTTCTTTAATCCTCTTGCCCATCCCTTATAATCGTCTTTAGGCAGTGTAAACAAATCGCTGTATCGACTTCTCCCTACCAAAAACATAGAGTGATCTCGATATGATTCGGTTGGTGAGTCGTACTTTCTAAAACATTCATCAGGTGCATCATCTGTATGTCGTACAGAAGGTCCTTCCCATCCTTTATGACACTTAATACCAAAGTGATTATTGGCATTGCGGCTAAGTGTTCCCTGTCCTGAACCAGACTCTAAAACGCCTTGAGCTAAAGTAATACTCGCCGGGATACCGTGATTCACCATATTATCTTGTGCAATACCTTTGTAAGTCAGAATATAATTTTGAATTAGATCAGTAGTGACAACGACAGAAGACGTCGCGTCTAACACTTGCGATTGATCGCTATTACTTGTTACGCGTTTGTACTCCGTTGTTTTCGTCTGTTTATGTTCCTCTTTTTTGCGCAAATCAGCTCTGTATTGTTCCTTAGAAACAAGCTCTTTTGTGCGTACTTTCTTCCCAGATAGAGTACTCCTCTTTGAACCACAACTTACAAGCAAAAGAATGCTTGTTAACAATAAAACCTTTTTCAACATATATTACTTATTCACCTTTTATAATATCATTCCAACCTTGCAACCCACCAGAATGGATGAGCAGTATTTTGCTATTTTCGGGAAATTTGTCTTGCTCAATCATTTTGAGTACGCCAAATAGCATCTTCCCATTATAGATCGGATCAAACAATACTCCTGTCTTTTTCTCTATATTCAACAAGAAATCAATTAACTCCTGAGTTACTTTGCCATAGCCCCCAAAGTGATAATCTAAAATGAGATCCCAATTTGTCCTATTTGTATACTTTCTAATTTCATCAAACAGAAAGTCACCCTTGAGAGCAGGAAAACCCAAAACTTGTTGTCGTTCAGTAGAGGCATTGATAATTCCCGCTACTGTACCTCCAGTACCTGCCGCACAACAAATATAATCAAAGACTTTGTCTTCCTCTTTTAATATTTCCTCTGTACCTCTAATAGCCAACTCATTTGTCCCTCCTTCGGGCACCAAATAAAAGTCGCCATACACTTGTTTAAGGTAATTGACAAAGGACAGATCACTCTTCTCTCTATACTGCGTTCGCGTTACAAACTCAAACAACATTCCATCTTGCTCCGCTTTAAATAGCGTAGGGTTATCCTTGTACTTAGTCTTGAGCTCCTCTCCTCTTATCACTCCTATTGTCTGTAATCCTAAAATACGTCCAGCAGCAGCTGTTGCAGCAATATGATTCGAATAGGCTCCTCCAAAAGTTAAAAGTTTGCTATATCCTAACCGCTTTGCTTCAGCTATATTGTATTTTAATTTGCGAAATTTATTACCCGATACTTCTGGGTGCAATAAGTCTTCCCGCTTAACAATTAGTTGAATCCCCTTGGAGAGATTTAACAGCAATTCTTCATTATACACCTTTTCTTTCTCAAACATATTTCAGAAAATAAAACCCAAACTAAATATACAATATATAGAAATTTAACGCTTACACACGCTTTAAAATTGCCATTACCCAAACTTTAAATCTAAAGTAATGTTAAATACGAAATATTAAAGGTGTTTTATTATTAATTTCAAGGGTATCAATCCGATATAAGAATAGAAATAAAACAAATTATTATTATCTTACAGCCAAGAAATTAAACATTGCGATTAAATGTCACAACTACGGCAAAAGTAAAAAATACTCTGCATTATGTGATGTCTTAGTCCATATAATTATCAAAACTAAACAAAACTATTGTAATGACATTTCAAGAACTTATAAAACAAGGTATTCCAAGTGAATTACCTCAACCAAAAACTTATGACATTAGTGTAAATCACGCACCAAAGAGAAAGGAAATCTTGAGCAATGAAGAGAGCGTATTAGCGCTAAAAAATGCTTTGAGATACTTTGATAGCAAGCACCACGCTACACTAATTCCCGAGTTTAAAGAAGAACTTGAAAAATATGGTCGAATTTACATGTATCGATTTCGACCTGACTATAAGATGTACGCTCGTCCTATTGAGGAATACCCAGGTAACTCCCTACAGGCAAGAGCTATCATGTTAATGATACAGAACAACCTTGACTATGCAGTAGCCCAACATCCACATGAGTTAATTACCTATGGTGGTAATGGAGCTGTATTTTCAAACTGGGCACAGTATCTTCTGACGATGAAATACTTGTCAGAAATGACAGATGAACAGACCTTAGTTATGTACTCAGGTCACCCTATGGGACTATTCCCTTCTCATAAAAACGCTCCAAGAGTAGTCGTTACAAACGGTATGATGATCCCTAATTATTCTAAACCAGATGATTGGGAAAAGTTTAATGCCTTAGGTGTAACACAATACGGACAAATGACTGCAGGAAGTTATATGTACATAGGTCCACAGGGTATTGTACACGGAACGACGATTACTGTGTTGAATGGCGGTAGAAAAATCTCTAAGAATGGAGAGGGATTAGCGGGAAAACTATTTGTTACTTCAGGATTAGGAGGTATGAGTGGAGCACAACCAAAAGCGGGAAATATTGCGGGGTGCATTACAGTTTGTGCTGAAGTTAACCCAAAAGCTGTGCATACAAGACATTCTCAAGGATGGGTAGACGAAGTGATTACTGATATAAACGAATTGGTTGTACGCGTTAAAAAAGCGCAACAGAACAAAGAAGTTGTTTCTATTGCCTATCAAGGAAATGTCGTGGATATATGGGAAGAATTTGATAAACAAAATTTATACATTGACTTAGGATCAGATCAAACATCATTACACAACCCTTGGGCTGGAGGATACTACCCTGTAGGAGTGTCATTTGAAGATGCTAATGACCTTATGGCTAATAATCCTTCTCGATTTAAAGAATTAGTACAAGAATCACTGAGACGACAAGCTACTGCTATCAATAAACACACGGCAAAAGGCACCTACTTTTTTGACTATGGAAATGCATTCTTACTCGAGGCATCAAGAGCAGGGGCTGATGTGATGGCACCAAATAATATTGATTTTAAATACCCAAGTTACGTACAAGATATTATGGGTCCAATGTGTTTTGATTACGGATTTGGTCCATTTAGATGGGTTTGTACTTCTGGTAAACCAGAGGACTTAGCCAAGACAGATGAGATTGCTTGTGAGGTATTAGAGGAGATGATAAAAAACTCTCCAAAAGAAATACAACAACAAATGGCTGATAATATCCGTTGGATAAAAGGAGCTCAAGAGAATAAATTAGTTGTCGGTTCGCAAGCACGTATCTTATATGCAGACGCAGAAGGGCGAATTAACATTGCTAAAGCGTTTAATGACGCTATCAAAGCGGGCAAAATAGGACCTGTTGTTCTCGGTAGAGACCATCACGATGTATCAGGTACAGATTCCCCATATAGAGAAACCTCAAATATCTATGATGGATCAAAGTTTACAGCTGATATGGCGATACACAATGTGATTGGCGATAGCTTTAGAGGTGCTACATGGGTATCTATTCACAATGGTGGCGGTGTAGGCTGGGGAGAAGTGATTAATGGTGGATTTGGCATGTTACTTGATGGTACAGTCGAAGCGCAAAAAAGATTAGAGTCAATGTTGTTTTGGGATGTAAATAATGGAATCGCTCGTAGAAGTTGGGCTCGCAATGACGAGGCTATATTTGCAATTAAACGTGCGATGGAAGTTGAACCTTTATTAAAAGTGACTATTCCAAATCTTGTTGACGAAAGTTTATTAAAGTAAACAACTAAAAAAACGTTAGATATGAAATTGATTAAGTTTATTCCCATTGCATTTGCTTTGCTTTTGACTGCTGCCTGTAGCAGTGTCAGAGTAAACACAGATTACGATAAGTCAGCTAACTTTACAGCTTACAAAACTTATGCTTTCTTAAAAGAAGGTGTCGATGCTGCACAAATTAATGACATAGACAAAAAGCGTATCTTAAATTCAATTGATGCTGAATTAACTGCAAAAGGTTTTGTTAAGTCGAATGACAATCCTGATTTTGTAATCAGTATTTTCACTTTAGCAACTAAAAACGTAAATGTCACTCACAGTAATTACTATAGCCCATGGGGTTATTATGGATATGGACCTTATTGGGGACCGCAAAACACAAATATTTCTACTCATATAGAAGGTACTTTATACATCGATATATTTGATACTAAAAACAAGAGCTTAGTTTGGCAAGGAACCGGAATAGGATTGATTACGCCAAATCAAAAATCAGAAAAAAAAGAGGAGAGAATTAAAGAGTTTGCTCAAAAAGTCTTATCTACTTTTCCTCCTACAAAATAAGAAGGTATTAAAAAGCACGTTGTAAATTCACAACGTGCTTTTTTTATTAGTTTACTTATTTACTCAAAAGTTTACGACTTTCTAATTTCTTATACTCTTTTGGGAATGTCAAAGTTTTGAAATAGTCCTTAGAAAATTGCACTGTCTTACGGTTATCTTTAAACTCAAGGGATAGATTAGCTCTTGATTCTGTCACGTCATACGACATCATAGATTGTACTCTACCATCGTAAATCACCCCTGCAAAAGTATTAATGACATTAAGTGATACAAAACCATTATGATCAATAAAATCACGAAGGAGAACACTAAACTTCTTAATATCATTTGTATTCATTGTCTCTTGGTGATCTGAAGAAACGATAAGTCCCTGTAAGTCAATTTCCAACATTTCATTCTCACCAGGATAAATTGCTACCTCAGGATTCTCTTCTTGAATGATCACTTTCCAAATTCTCGCTATTGCACCTGATACAACAGTATTACCTTCAACGGCAAAATCTTCACTTACTACATCAATGAAATAAGTTGCAAAAGTAATTACTTCACCTTCAGATGTCGTAGTCTTATTCAATTTTACAAGATCTACATCATCAGCACCTTTTATCGTTTCGGCATACAAGAGTGTACGGTTGGCATCAATCTTATAAACTTTATTATTAATGTAAATAGTATTCGGCTCCCCTTTAGGTCGTTCTTTGACTTCTACTCCAACAGTTCTGGACATCTTATAGCCATCTTTGGTTGCTACAAACTTAAACTTACCAGATTGATTAGCAGTCCATTTAACACCTTCGACTTGTGAGCCATTTTGATCTTTAATAGTTACATTACTCAATATATCGTTTCCTGCCTTGGCACTGAAAGTCACCGTTTCTCCAACGTAAATACTACTTTTGTCCACTGTCAAATCAATAGCTTGAATATTGTCACTTACTACTCTAATTGTCACATTTTCACTCTGATCATAACCGCTTTTTCTTGCAAATACATTATACACTCCTTCTTCTTTAAACTGATATGGATTAGATATCTGTTGTTCTCTCATATATAACTTAGCATCTTTAATTGCTATGTTATTAGCAGTAACTGTAAAGTAAACCTTTTCTCCTACCTTTACTTCATAAGCGTTTACTTCAACAAATAACTTCGCATTTTCACGTTCATCTGAGTCACTATCTTTAGAACAGGTCCATAGAAAAAAGCTACTAATACCAAGTAGGAATAACATTAAAATTTTTTTCATCTTTATATATAATTTGGTTCTTCTCTCTATATAAATTTAAACATTTTCAAACTATTATAATTTTACTTTTCAAAGCATATGTGACATATTGTATCATTATCTAAATTCTAAACCCAATAGAAATGCTTACTCGTACTGCTTTCTTTGAATTTTTAAATTAATCAAACATTGGTAAAAGAAAATGTAAAAT
>NZ_WSPP01000091.1:0-306 GCF_009767705.1 Myroides sp. LoEW2-1
GTATAAAAAGAAATCAATATCTCTTACACCTCTAAACTGAGCTCTGAATGCTTTAATTTTTGCATTAAAAGATTCAGCAGAGGCATTGGTACTTCTATTATCAAAATAGTTAAGAATTGTTTTATAATTGATTTGCATTGTATTGATAACAGTGCCGAATTGTTTTAAATTAATCTTCATAACATCATTGTACCAATGAGCCAGTTTAGTATAAGCTACTTCTTTTACTGTGGTTGTGTTATATATTATTCTTAAGTTTTGCGCTACATTATAAGCTTGTTTAATCAAAGGATATTGATTAAATAA
>NZ_WSPP01000092.1:0-8322 GCF_009767705.1 Myroides sp. LoEW2-1
ACCTTTATACTGAGTATTAAATAAAAAATAAAGACAAAGACCAGTACTAAAGTTTGTTTTTTTCTATGCAAATTTGTCCACCAAGTATTAATGCTAAGTAGGGACTTTGAGTTTTTATTAAGCTTAATTTTATCTCTCATAGCCACTAACGTTTAATCGAACTAACTGTTTTATTCTCTAAAACAGTAAATTTCTCAATTATAAAGCCTTGGGGATTATTATCCGACCTTACCGCATTTAAAAGCTGACTACTAGTTATTATACTATTTTGAGTAATACTACTGGCTCTAATTACATGCTGAGTTAAATGCACTTTACTCTTATAAGGATATGACTTAAAATCAACCCATATGCTATCAACCGATACTCTTTGTTGAATACCCCCGGAGATAATACGAGAGTAATACCCTTTTTCAAGTAAATCTTGATAGTAATTAAAAGCACTTTTATCCGAGAGATTAAAGGCCCTTTGCATATTACTCTCAATGGCGGCTTTCTCTGGAGAGATACTAAAAAAGAATTCATGAAAACGCCTTAAATGTTCCCTTGCCTCAACAGGTCTATTTATACTTGCATCTTGAGAAAGAGCAAGCATTAAAGATTTGCCTTTATCAAGAACATATATTTTTTCTCTTTGTTGCTTGGCAAAATCATAGCTCTTGTAGATAGAAAACACCGTGACTAAAACACATAAGCTTGAAAAAACTAAAGTGTATAATCGTATTGTTAAAAATCTATTTTCTATATTTTTAAGTGATTTAAAATCCATAACTTACTTTTTAATCAATTGTCCTAAAATATTACCCCCAACAGATCCACTAACAGCACCTGCCATATTAGTTGTGCGTAAAGCAGTTTGATTAATATTACGAGTGTAATTCCCTCCTGCTCCTGCTTGAATAATCCAACTTGATAGAGTTGGGATTGTAAAATATCCCACAATACCAATTATCATAAATAAAATGTAAACAGTATCAAAACTATCTAACGTAGAAGTGGAAGAGCTAGTTAACCTCTCAAGGTCTTTTCCTATAATAAGGGTTTGTATTCTCGCTAGAATGCTACTTAAAATATCCGAGATTGGAAGCCATAAATACACACTAATATACCTTGAGAGCCACTGCGATAAACTCGATGAGAATCCACTCCAAATTGAAATGGCAAAAGCTATAGGTCCGAAGATACTGAGCACTATTAGAAAAAAAGTTCTAATGGTATCGATCACTAAAGCACTGGCGTGAAAAACATTCTCTAGAAGCTCTCTAAAGCCATCTCGAATACTCTTTTTAAAATCATACATCCCACGCTCTAAATACATGGTGCTTATACTAGTTAGATCAGATATAGACCAACCTAATTCTTGAATTTTATTATCAAATTCTTCATTGGACACCAAATAGGCCGTCTCGGGGTTATTGGCTAAAATTTGCCTCTCTAATTGATCCTTTTTTTGCTGTAACGCTCTAAGGTCAATCACCTGTTCTTTTAAAATTAAATGTGTTCCTTTAACCACCGGGCTCAAAACACTATTTATAGTTCCTAATACCAACGTTGGGAAAAACATAATACACAAACCTATAGCTAAAGGCCTTAAAAGAGGATACACATCAATAGGTTCTGCTCTAGATAAAGCAGCCCATACTTGTAAGGCTATATAAAAAAGCGCACCAAGCCCCCCTAAACCCTTTGCCATAGCAATCATATTACTAGCCAAGGGCATCATCTCGTTGTAAAGGTTTGCTAAAACCTCATGCAAATTATCACTTTCCATAACTACCAATATTTACTGTTAGACTCCCCATATAAATCAAGAATACTCTGGGTGTTACTCTTTTTTTTTGATCTTAAAATACTAACCGATATATTCTTTTTCGTATAGTAATCAACCAAATTATAATAGTATTTGACCCTGGAGTATATTGTATCGATAATATCCATTCGCTCTTTATCGTTTAAAGACAAACTTGTTTTGGTAACAATTTGCTTTAACTCGTTTAATAAAACAGTAGATTCAGACAATAGCTTAGCATACCCATTTGCAATAGCTTCAAGCTCTTGGTCAGAAAAATTACTATCATTGAGCATTTTGGAGAATCCCTGTACATATAATTTAGATACATCCGAGACTAAAAGAACAGTCTGTTGAACTTTTCTAGCATCTTTTACAAGGTGATTCACAGATTCAAGTTTATTGTAGTAATCTTTAGTTTGATTATAGATTTTCTCTACTTCCTTAAAATTCCTAATAACATTTTCAACCGTTGCTGAAGTTTGCACAATCTCATTGGTACTATTGATAATACTTTGAGCAAAATTTCCCGGATCGTATACGGTCCATTGACCAAAACAAACACTTGAGAATAAAAACAAAAAAGCAGTTAATATTCTCTGATATATTTTTTTCATAAGTCATTACTTTTAAATTAAAACATTACTGTATGCGCTGCTCAACAAGAGCTTTAATGGCAAGTTCTACATCACCATCAAATTCTAAAGTAAGTTGCTCTAGTTTGAGTTTTTCCTTCTCCTCGGTGGTATAGGCTAAATATTCAGAATAGCTCACCTCTGTGGCATAAACCCCAGAGTGAGTACCACCTAAATCAATCCACACCTCTTTATAAAGCCTCTGAGGGTGATTATTTAAATTAATGGATAAGATTTGAGCTTTTTGTTGGGAGTTTAGTCCTAACATTTTTTGAATCTGATCAAACTTATTGATGTATTTACGCTGGTCTAAAAGAATCTTACAATCTGAATTATTGATAATGCTCTGCTTTACAATCGGAGAGTCAATTATATCATCAATCTCCTGAGTGACAACTATAGCCTCACCAAAGAATTTTCTAACGGTTTTAAGTAGGCTAAGCACCCAGCGCCTTATCATATTTCTATGGTAGGTTTCCAAATGCTCGCCCCCGAACCGGACTTACACGTCTCCGCGTATCCGGCTCTCCACTAATCTTGTCAGTCTAATGTTCCATTATGGATTTTCTGATGACAGCTATGGCATACAGCGACAGTTTTTCTTCTTCTTGCAATCATATGTCTTTCCCAACTCTTTTTACCTTCTAGGTTTTTGAGTTTTCGTACATGATGCATGACAAGCTTTTCCGTAGCTCCGCACATTTCACACTTTTCAGCTTTGAGCCTATCTACAAGACTTGTCCTACTTGCATCAAAGATGGAGTAAGGCATAATGTCAAAGCCTGCGTCTGTCATTGGGTTCTTTCTCCTAAACCCCAAGTCATAGAAGTATCTTTCTTTGACCGCTCCAGATTTAGTGGTAAACCTTACTGTGAATTTTCCATTTCTACGATACTTGGAATTTATCTTTCTCGTTGAACTTTTGTATTTCCCAGCAAAGGTTTTGTACATACTGTACTCCATGATAAATTTGAAGTTGTGCAATTCAGAACAGTTATTAGCAATAGAAAAGTAATTGTAGAATCCTCTTATTTCCCGATTGTATCGGTCAAGAATTTCAAGATCGTCATTGAATATAAGTCCAGATCTGCATTTCGGTTTCCAAATTTCCTTTCCGTTTTGGTATCGGAATTCCAATACACCATAGTCAAGTAATTTGTTCCTTATCGTTTCCGTACTCAATTTAAGATATACCCTTTTACCATAGGTTCTTCTCAAACGACCTGCAATATCTCTTCTCTGTGCGTTTGACTTTCTCACAAAGATTTCATAGCCGAGAAAATGTGCCGAATCTTCCGTGTGGGTAATGAGTGTTTTCTCATCTGACAGTTCCAGTTTGAGCTTTTGGTCAAGGAAATTTTTAATATCTTCCTTAACTTCTTTCGCATCTTGCTTACTACCAATTATCCCGATTAGAAAATCATCTGCATATCTGACGTATTTCAATCTTTTGTATTCCGTGTCCATTTCGTCACAGCTTGGAAACATTGCACGCTGCTTATCCTCTGCCTTAATCCTTTGGATTAAAATTGTTCTTTCACTTTCGTCTTCTACCGACTTTAGTTTTCTCACAGTTCTCTTTCTTGCATTGTCAAAGTCCATACGAACTCTACTTGGTCTGCGTTTTTTCCCTTTATCGAAGTTTGTGATGTATTCTTTCATGTATTTGTCTAATCTGTCGAGGTAAATATTTGCTAATATTGGGCTTACAATACCTCCTTGCGGCGTTCCGCTGTACGTTTTATGAAATTTCCAATCCTCGATATAACCTGCTTTAAGAAACTTTCTAATTAGCCTTATGAATCTATCGTCAGAGATACGTTCTTTAAGGATACTTATCAATATATCATGACCAATATTATCAAAGAATCCTTTTATATCTCCTTCGATAAACCATTTAGCTCCGTTAAACGATTTCTTGATTTGAGCTAGTGCAGTATGGCAACTACGATTTGGACGAAAACCATGTGAAGAATATTCAAAACTCTCTTCATAAATAGCTTCTAAAATCATTCTTATCACTTCCTGCACCAGCTTGTCATCGAAAGCAGGTATGCCAAGAGGTCTAACCTTACCGTTTTTTTTCGGTATGTAAATTCTCCTCGATGGTTGGGGCTGATAGCTTTCATCTCTCAATGAAGCTATCAGTTTCTCAATGCGTGACAAGCTCATATTGTCAATACTTTGACCGTCTGAGCCTTCTGTCATATTACCTTCTTTTGCATAAATGCGCTGATAGGCAACATAGAACATCTCGTCATTAAACAGAATTCTGTAAAGCCTTTCAAACCTATAGCTTGAAGTTTTACTGTGTTCCACTAGACTGTTTAATACTCTTTCTGGATTTCTCATAATGTCTCTCACATTTTCCTTTAATTGTATTAATAAAAATTAGCTGCTTCCCTTGGCCATGTACAAGGCTTTCCCTTGCTCAAACTACTACGGAAGCTCCGTTACCATGTCGGATATTCAGAAAACTTAACTTTCATAGCCTTTCGGCATTCCGATTTAGGTAATCCCCGTTTGCGACTTAATAACTATTGGCACGATGGATTGTCGGATACGACTTCCGTCCTTTGTACGCTTACTGCGACTGCGCTGTAATAAGTTCAAGCTCCAACCATACCAATTCACTGGTGGAGTATTACAGTATGACGATTGATAGCTATCTTACGCCATAACTTCAAGTGGAATCGCTTGGACTATCGTTTAATCAATTCGGATTTTATCCTCATATCCATCTTTTCATCTCGCCATTCAGTAGCAGTTTGATAGCTGACTGACTTATGACTTTACCGACATGCTTCACTCCCTGTCCAGTTTCCCTTTCAGATAAGTCGGTTGATGATAGGTTTTCCAAAGAACACTAACCTAATCTCTTGCCAAAGAGATATTTACTAAGCCACCTTGACGGGCGCACATAAATACTTGATATAAGAAGCCATATTTTGTTTGGCTATGGCCTTCCAGGCCTCTTCAATTAAAATGACTTTTCGCTGTCCTTTAAGGCGTCTCATTTTATTTATAAAAACTTCCATAATGATTATAGTAACCACAGGAAAGAGTATTTTATGATCCTTTATACTATCTATTTCAAAGACAATAAACCTTTTAGAGAGTAGATCCAACTCCTTATTGGAGTTTAATAAGTAATCATATTCGCCACCTTTATAATAAGGCTCTAAAACATTGAGAAGATTGTGTAAGTCAAAGTCTTTTTCCCTTACTTTTTTAAAATCTAATTCACTTTTATAATCAGTATTTAAATACTGATAAAAACCATTAAAACTCGGAATATTACTTTTGTCTTCAAGAGTTTTTAAATAACCATTTACAGCGTTAGATATAGCTACTTCCTCTGAACGGGTTGCGGGCTGATCATCGCGTTTCCAAAGAGTTAGAATCAGGGTTTTGATACTCTCTTTTTTCTCAATATCAAAAATACCATCTTGGGTATAGAAAGGATTAAATGAAATTGGATTCTCTTGGGTATAGGTAAAGTAAATACCATCTTGATTATTTGATTTACCACCAATTAAATCACAGAGTCCTTTATAAGAATTTCCTGTATCGACAATTAATACATGAGCGCCTTGTTCGTGATATTGCCTTAAGAGGTGATTGGTAAAAAAGCTTTTACCACTACCGGAAGGCCCAAGAATAAATTTATTGCGATTAGTAATGATTCCCTTTTTCATTGGAAGATCTGAAAGATCAATAAAAACAGGTCTTCCACTTAAACGATCAGTCATTTTAATTCCAAAGTCAGATTGTGAATCTTTAGAATTAGTCTCTGAATTAAAAAAACAAATAGCAGGTGCAACAAAACTATAAAAACTCTCCTCGCTTGGAAAATCTGAGCTATTACCAGGTATACCTGCCCAAAAAAGAACAGCCGAATCAACCGTATTGTGTCTAGGTATACATCCCATTGATGCAATACTACTTGTTACTTTATTTTTAATTTGTTTTAATTCTTGTGGACAATCCGACCAAGTCATCACATTAAAATGAGCACGTATGGATTGTAGTCCTTGGCTATGGGCTTGATTTAAATACTGTTCTATCCATTGCTTGTTGATTTGATTAGAACGGCTATACCTAGAGAGAGAATGCATGTTTTTTGCCCTTTTCTCAAACATTTTTAAGTTATCATCACTATCTTCAATAAAAAGATATTGATTGTAGATGTGATTACAATCTAGTTGTAACGATACATGACTGGCAAAACTAACTAAGAGTTCACTTTTATCACTAGAGAGTTTATCATAAGCCCTAGCCATAGAAACCTCTAAAGGAAGATCGAAAGGGTTGGAAAAAGTAAAAAAATTTATAACATTCTCTCCTACCCTAACTCTTTGAGCATTAAGCTCAATGTCTTCTAAAACAGCATTATCTTGCTCATTTAAAGACATATACCTTTGTAAGAGTCCACCTTGACTAGTTGTTCCAACAATTTGGTTACTACAGAGTTTTTGTATCGAGAAATACTCACTGTCGTTTAAGATTCTTTCAAACTGTAGACAGGCCTGTTCGAAGTTCTGCAAAACTGTTTTATCTTTAATTTGCTTTGGTACTAATTCACCATAGACTAAGGATGAAAAATTACTGCGGCTTTGAATTCTTTGCTTGTTTGTCTTAGTTATATATAAATAACATTCGTGTTTTAAAAAACCACGACCCATAAAGTGTTTTTCAAAACTCTGACTCAAATAACTCATTTGTTGTAAATCATCTAAACAAGAGTAACTATGGTTTGTAAACCAATCTTGTTTGTGTACAATGGTAAAATCAGGCAAAACTTTTAAAGCCTTTTCCCAAAGAGAATGTATAGCTTGGTAATCCTGACTTGATAAAGAAAATATCTCGGGTAATTCAACCTTGTAACAAAATGTGATATCTGCTTGTTTGGATATTATGCAGTTTTGTTCCACACTTAAAAGGGGAAACATCCGCTTTAGAGTGTTTGCTTTGGCAATATTTCTCATAAAGTTAAGTGTTAGAATTAAACTCAAAAAAAGTAGTTATACACTCCCTTGATATGATGTATTTTGGAAAAGACCTTCTAGCTACAAGCTTTAATAGTCCATACTGACCGTATTTGTAATTAAAGTGAAAAACCAAACAGGTAAGACTAACAATTAATACACTGGCTAAAAAAAGACAAACATAACTTGATACACCCAGTATATAGAGCATCATAACAACTATAAGTACACCTAAAAAACCACCAGCCAAGTAAAATAGATACTGGGCTTTTAGACCATTAAATTCAACACAACTACCTGTGCCTTTATTAATACTATATTTTTGCATACTCAATGGGTTTATAAAAAGAATGATCTTAGAATTGTAGCCGCTACAATTAAAAAAATACACGCGCCAAACCAGCTTGCTGCAGTTTTACTAGTATCTGGGTCTCCACTAGAGAATTTATTATATACTTTAACCCCTCCAATAAGCCCCACCACAGCACCTATGGCATAGATCAGTTTGGTGGCAGGATCAAAATATGAAGTAACCATTTGAGTTGCCTCGGTAATACCTGCTATTCCATTTCCTTGGGCAAGTAGAGTTCCACATTGCAAAAAAACAAAGTAGAAAAAAACACTTTTAATGTTTAAAAACTTTTTCATAATAAATAGATTTAGTTAATAATCAAGTACCTTACTTGATTTTAATTAAATATCTACTTATAAAAAGTTAAGTATTTAAAAAGGAATAAAAAGTCCGTATTTGACTTAAAAACGCTCAGTATAAGCAAATTAAAAGCTTACAATAACCACTAGTTAAAAAAGCAAACAGAATATCGAGGTATCTCGATTGTGAAATCCTATAAGTAAAACACAAAAAAAGAAGACTATCAAGATTAATAATCAAACAACTCTATAATACAAC
>NZ_WSPP01000093.1:0-13324 GCF_009767705.1 Myroides sp. LoEW2-1
GTCATAATATTTTTAAAATTAAGAGTAATAAAAAAGAAAGATTTGCTGAAGATATATTGAAAATAACAGATAGATCTACTTTTGAAAATTTTGAAGAGTTATTTTCTTTATTAGATATTGTAATTAATTATTCTATAAAACTAATGGAAGAGGAGGAGAATTAAATATCCTTTTTTATTGTCTTTAGATAAAGTTTATCTAAATAATATTGAAATATCAAAGTCCCCTAACCAACCCCCTAAAAAAAATAAACCCCTCACTACCAAGGTAATGAGGGGTTCTTTTGTGGTCCCACCTGGGCTCGAACCAGGGACTTGCTGATTATGAGTCAGCTACTCTAACCAGCTGAGTTATAGGACCGGTCGTGTGACCTAAGATTGTAATTGTGGTCTAACCTGGGCTCGAACCAGGGACCACCTGATTATGAGTCAGGTGCTCTAACCAACTGAGCTATTAGACCAGTGTCAAAACATGTTTAACGGGTGCAATATTACTGCGTTTTATTGGTTTATGCAAGTGAAAAGATTAAAATTATCTAATTTCTTGGCAGAGTTCAATTAGGACGCCATTGCTTGATTTAGGATGAAGAAAAGCAACTAGCTTATTGTCAGCACCTTTTTTGGGAGTTTCGTTTAAAACCGTGAACCCCTCGGCTTTTAGACGAATAATTTCTTCTTCAATATTATCTACTTCGAAAGCGATGTGATGTATTCCCTCTCCTTTTTTCTCAATGAATTTCGCTATAGGGCTGTCTGGGTTTGTAGCTTCAAGTAGCTCTATTTTATTTGGGCCTGTTTGAAAAAAAGAAGTAGTCACTCCTTCACTTTCTACAGTCTCTTGTTTGTAAGGCATGGTATTCAGTAATTTCGAGAAAAGTATATTGGAGTCTTGCAGATCTTTGACTGCAATTCCAATGTGTTCAATTTTTTTCATTCTTTTAATTTGGTTGATATACAAATATAACAAAGATTGCTATTTAAAAAATTGTATTTTTGCACTATGGAAACGAATAGACAGAAAAAAATGGGAGCACTTTTGCAAAATGATATCGTAGATATTTTGCAAGGAGAAGTGCGCAAGAACGGGATTACAAATTTGATAATCTCAGTTTCTAAAGTGAATATTACAAGTGATTTATCTATAGCTAAAGTATATTTGAGTATATTTCCTGCCGAGAAGGGACCTGAGTTGTTAAAGGCAATTCAATCGAACTCTCCTTTGATTAAGCATGAATTAGCTCAACGAGTAAGACATCAATTGCGCAAAGTGCCAGATTTGAACTTTTACATAGACGATAGTTTAGAGTATATCGATCAAATCGACAAAGCGCTAAAAGGCGATGAGAATCCAATCGGCAATCCAGAATTATTAGTAAAAAGAAAGAAAAAGTAATTGAATTTCTCCTACTACATAGCCAAGCGATACGCTTTTAGTAAAAGTAAGAATAAAGCGATCAATGTTATAACTGCTATTGCTTCTGCAGGTATAATAGTGAGCGCTATCGCTATGTTTGTCGTATTGTCTGTGTTTAGTGGGTTGCGTACTTTTTCGCTTTCATTTGTCAATGACTTAGATCCGGACCTAAAAGTGTTTTCAACCAAAGGAAAGAGTTTCTTGGCTGAAGATGCTCAAATTCAAACGCTTTGGGAGTCAGGATTGTTTCAAGGGGTAAGTAGAGTGATTGAAGATCGATTGCTGTTTACCTTTAAAGAAAAACAGGTTGTTGCTTATGTGAAGGGAGTTGACTCTGATTATAGTTATGTGAGTGATTATGACGAAAAAGTAGAGTATGGCAATTGGTTTGAATACGACACCAATGAATGTGTTGTTGGATTAGGAATTGCTCGTATGCTTACTTTGGGATTGTTCGACAATGAACATCCTTTCGAAGCGGTAGCTATTAAACCGGGAGAAGGTGTTATTGAAAGCCCTGAGGAGGGGTTTGTCAAAAAGGGTTTTTACCCTGTTGGAGTTTACTATGTAGCTAATGAGGAGCTCGACGATAAATATATTTTTGCCGAGATTGATGAAGTCCGAAAAGTTTTGAGTATTCCCCATGGGGAAATAACCAATATAGAATTGAAATTAGCAGCAGGTGTTTCTGAGAAACAAGGTTTAGCTTTGGTGAATCAAGTTTTTGGAGACAGTGTTGTAGTTAAAAATAAGATCCAATTAAACGACGGTCTTTATCGTATGTTGAATACAGAGAACTTTGTAGTTTATCTTATTTTTGTCTTAGTTGTTATTATGGCTTTGTTTACTTTGATAGGAGCCTTGATTATGATTATTTTAGAAAAACAGCCGAATATTCGCACGTTGTTTAACCTTGGAGTAGAACAGAGAAATCTCAAGAGTATTTTCTTGTATCAAGGTTTGATTATTACTATAATTGGTAGTATAGTTGGGATATTATTTGGCGCTTTACTGGTCTTGTTGCAAGAGCAGTTTTCTCTTATTCTTATCAGAGAAGGTTTGGCGTATCCTGTCGAATTTGATTTGATGAATGTTTTGATTGTCTTTGTATCAATCGCAGTGTTGGGATATGTGGCTTCTTATATAGCTTCTGCTCGAGTGAATCGAGATTATCTGAATATTCCAAAATAACAAGGAGTTAGCTTTTAACCTTTAGTTATTTTCTATTTTCTTTATGGCATTTTTTATCAAAAGTGCGTTTTTATTTACTTTTTTTAGCTGTGTTCGAATTATCTTATTTTTAATTAGATAATCATGTCTTGGATTTTTTGTATTTTTAGCAATTAGATTAGTTAATTAAATTTTACCTATTTCACAGTTTTTTTGATAGTTATCGCAAAATAAAAGTGTTGTGTTATTTCGATGTTGCTTGTTTCGTATAAGTTTATTCAATGTCATTTGCCTACATTTGTGAAAGGAATATTTTTAAAAAATAGTATTGTAAAAAGAGAAAAGTTTATGGGAACATTTAACGTAGAGTACTTAAATTACGTGAGCCAGATTGCAAATGATTCAATGTCGTTGACAGAACATGCAGAAGAATTTATTAATAAGAATGACTATAGTGACCCACATACTTGGTATAAGGCACACGCAGTGTGTATGTTGGCAGAACAGATCGGTAAGGATAACGACACAATCGTTAGATTATACGATCAGTTATTTGAAGAGTCAAATTGTATTCACAGTGCAATGCGTTTGAATGATGCAGATTACGCTTTGTGGTTTGATGATGTAAAGGAATTAAATCGATTATTTATAGATAAGGGGTATGCTCGTGCATACGGATACCAATATGAGCTGTTTGAAAGAGGTCGTTATGGATTTAAGGATACTGAGTTCTGTAAAGAATTGCTTGATAAAGGAACTGCAGCGGGAGATGACTATTGCCAAATATATATGGGTAACTGTAAGTACTATGGACTTTTCGGTTATGAAGAAAATAAAGAAGAAGGGTATCGTCTGATTAAGGAGATTGTCGATAAAACAGGATCTGATTTGTCTAAGATATTCTTGTTGAACTTAGAGAGTAGAGCAAGTGAGTCGGCTGAGGAAATGTGGGCAGTGATTCAGAAGAATGATGAGTTGATTAATGGCAAGAAAAAAGCGATGTATGTATTGGCTGATTATTACCTAAGAGAGGGTGAAGATAAGAAGGCGATGGATACGTTATCTGAAGGAATAGCTAATGACAGTCCTTTTTGTAACTACTTAATGGGGTTGTTAACTGTGAATGGTCGCTTTGCAGAACACGGTCAAACAGAAGAACAAGGTCGTCAGTATTTAGCAACAGCTTTTGATTATGGTGTAATCTATGCTGGTTTTATTCAAGGGTATTACTACTTATATCCTGTTAATGGAGGAGATAATGATTTTGAGAAAGCTATTCCACAACTTGAGTTTGCTGCAAAATACAACTCACCAGAGGCTTTATTAGAATTGGCAATGTTGTATTTATATCACAATGACTATAAAGATATTGAAAAGGGTATCTCTTATTTAGATAGAGCTATATCAGAAGACTTTGTCAAAGCATTGGCAGAGAAAGCTTATGTGTTATTAGATTACGATCAAGTTGAGCGCAATGTAGAAGAAGGAAAGAGATTGTTAGAATTAGCAATGGAAAAAGGGAATGACTATGCTCCTTATCGATTAGGTCTTGGATATCAAAATGCCGAGTTTGAAGAAGAATCTGATTACGAGAAAGCATTGTATTTATATGAGTTAGCAGCAGAGCGCGGTAATTTATCTGGTATTGAAATGGCTGGTCGTTATAACCGCTACGGGTACACAGGAGAAGCTTATCCAGAAAAAGCATTAGCTTATTACCGTCGTGGTGTAGAAGAATTTGGATCAGACTATTGTCGCGTAGAGTTAGCGATGATGTTAACTAACGGAGAGGGAACTGAGGCAAATGCAGCAGAGGCAGAAAAACTGTACTTAGAAGCGTTAGACAATGGATACATTTATGCAGCAATGCGTTTGGGATTGATTTATGAAGATGGTTATTTAGGAGAAGCTTATCCAGAAAAAGCAAGAGAGTATTATGCGATTGCAGCAGATGGAGATAATCCAGTAGCAGAGTCAGTATACCATTTGGGACGTTGCTATAGATATGGTATTGGAGGAGAGGAAGATCACGCAAAAGCATTTGAACTGTTTGAAAAGGCTTTAGAGTTAGGCTTTATGGATTCGAACGTTGATATGGCTTTAGCTTATGAAGAAGGAACATGTGGAAAAGAAGCTAATCCAGAAAAAGCAATTGAATATATGACAGCTGCGGCAGAAGCAGGTATTGGCTATGCACAGTATAAATTAGGTTGTTATTACACTTATGGATATGGCATGGATGTAAATCTTGCAGAAGGGAAGAAGTGGTTAATGGCTGCCGTTGACAATGGTTCTCCTTTGGCAATGTTAACTATGGGAGATTACTACTTATATGGTTATGAAGAAGGAGAAGCTTATGATCCTGCTTTCGAATTTTATAAAGTTGCAGAAGAAAGAGGGTATATCTCAGAAGGATTAGGTATTTGTTATCAATTTGGTATTGGTACAGAGAAAGATGAGAAAATGGCTTTCAATTGCTATAAAATGGCAGCAGAACGAGGATATGATTCAGCTATTTATCGATTAGGTCAAGCCTATTATTTCGGTATTGGTACTGATAAAGATAGAGTTGAAGCATTTCATTACCTTAAACAAGTAGCAGATCGTGGAAATATGGATGCGGCTGGTTATATTGGAATTATGTTAGTAAAAGGAGATGGAGCAGAGGTAGATCAAGAGTATGGCGTGAGTTACTTAATTCAAGCAGCAGAGGCTGATAATGACTATGCACAATATGAACTTGGAAACTGCTATTTAAAAGGAGAAGGAGTCGAACAAAGTGATGATTTGGCTATGGAGTGGTATAGTAAGGCAGCTGAAAATGGAAATGAAGATGCACAAAAAATTATAGGAGGTCCACGTAAACGCAGAAGATAATGGATGAGAATCAGAAACAATACCAGTTTCAGGTAAATATGAAAGGAATGATAGAACTGTTGTCAGAGCATATTTATAGCTCTCCAACGGTTTTTATCAGAGAATTATTACAAAATGGAATGGATGCCGTTACGATGCGTAAGGGCATAGATTCTTCTTTTCAAGGTAGAATAGACGTTACTTTTGACGGTGACCAAATGACTTTTCAAGATAATGGTATTGGGTTGACCCAAGATGATGTTCATCAATTCTTATCAGTTATTGGTCAAAGTTCCAAAAGAGGTGATTTAGCTGACAAGGATTTAATTGGAAAGTTTGGTATCGGATTGTTGTCTTGCTTGGTTGTAAGTGAGGCAATCGTTGTGGAAACACGCTCACTCTATAAGGAAGAATCTGTTAGATGGACTGGTCGAGCAGATGGAACTTATGAAGTAGAGATAATAGATTTACTGCCTGAGGTAGGAACAAAAGTTATTCTAAAGGCAAAGAGATCTTGGAGAACTCTGTTTAGAAAAGAGGACGTAAAAGAGAATATCTTGTTCTATGGTAGTGCTTTGCCTATTGCGGTAAATCTCATTGAAAATGGAGAAACAGAGCAACTTTTAAATGGTAATCCCGTTTGGTTAGATCCAGAAAGTACAAAAGAAGATCTATTGGCATATGGAAAGGAAGTGTTTAAGACTCGATTTTTAGATGTATTTAGGTTAGAATCAGAGGCAGGGGAATTACAAGGAGTCGCTTTTATTATTCCGAATAAAGTTAATACAACAGCTACTAAAGAACACAAGATATTCTTGAAGCGAATGTATTTATGTGATCAAGCTACTAATTTACTTCCTGAGTGGACGTCATTTGTACGTTGTATTATTAACTCGAATGCATTGCAACCTACTGCATCTCGTGAATCTTTAATGAATAATACAGTTCTACAAGAAACGAAGAAAGAACTCAGCGACTGCTTTAAGAATTACCTAAAGACACTTTCGTTAACAAATATCGAAGTGTTGGAACAGATTATTACGATTCACCATATGTTCATTAAATCATTAGCAGCCTCAGATACTGAAATTATGAATTTGTTTGAAGACTACTTGCCTTTTGAAACAAATCAGGGAATGATGTCATTTGGGTTAATCAAAGAATCGTATAAGAATATTTACTATACTCCTTCTTTGGATGATTATAGACAAATACGCCGTATTGCTGGTTCACAGAAAAAATTAGTTATTAATGCAGCGTATAGTTATGAGACGGATTTAATAGATAAGATTAAACGTCAAAGGCCAGATTTAAGCATTGAGAAGATTGCTCCCAATGATATCTTACAAGAGTTTGAAGCTGCTATAGTTAAAGACGATACAATTGATGAGTTTGTGACTCGTGCTAATGCAATATTGAAAAAGCACTATTGTAAAGCTGAAGTAAAGCGCTTTGAGCCAAAAGACACTACAGCGATTTACATTGCTAATGAAGATGCATTGTCAAGTAAAAACATTCAGAGTTTGTCCACTTCTTCAAATCCTTTTGCATCGACGTTGAAACACTTTAAAAAGCAGGAGGAAGTGATTCCTACTTTGTGTTTTAACCAGCAGAATGAGTTGATTGAAAAAGTGATGGTTATCGATGATAAGGAATTATTTGAAGCGTTGATAAATGTGTTGTATGTACAATCTTTGATGTTAGGTGGCTATACTATTAACAAGCGCGAAATGGATACGTTTAATGATGCTTTATATCAGTTTATGATTTTAGGGATGTCAAGTTTTTTACCTAAATTTTAGAGATTAGTGTATCGTTTAGAAATACAGAAAATACTATTAGCTATTGACGAGCATTTTAGTGATGCAGAGTATTGCATGGCTTTGATAAAGCAAGCCATTCAAATTGCGGATAAACACCAGGATTTAGAATGGGGAGTCGATTTGAGATATGATCTCATTCACGAGGAGAGAGCAACTTCTTCTTGTAGTGAAAGTATATCGGCCTTTGCCTGGATATTAAACGTTTGTGATCAGTATCCCGATCAGTTTGATGAAGCTGATTTTATGTTAGAATATCAATGGATGCTTTGTTCAGCTTATAGTAATTCTTCTTTGAGTAAAGAGCAAGTAATGACAATAGGCGATGACTTGTATCGCAGATTAGATCGAAATAATTTATCAAAGCGAGGATATTATTTTACGATGGCTGAGTATGCGCATAATCTTGGAGATTATGAGATGAGCGAATCTTATATCAACAAGGGGATGTTAGAGCCATACGATGAGGAGAATACTGAAGCAAGCGAATATGATTATCGCATAGAGCATTTGTGTTTAATGCAGCGATTTGATGAAGCAGTAGCTGTTATGGATCAAATGGAAATAAAGAAGCTATCCGCTTTTGCACTGCCCTTTGAAACTTATTGTGCGATGGCTTATACGATGGCTCGTGCAAAGGATGAACGTGCGATAGTTTATTTGAATAAAGCTAAGGAGTCATATGAGAAACTAAGAGAGGTCAATAGCTCTATGTTGTATAGTATGGTTAGATATACTTATGCTATGTTTTTGTTAGGAGATTCATATTATTTGACAATGTATGAAAAGATTGCTGAGTGGGAAATCGGTGCAGAAGATGATTTATTGTTTATGCTCAGTAGACACGTAGCTGTGATGTTCTATGATGGGGGAGAGCAGAGGTTGGCTTTGTCATCTAAGTTAGCTTTTTATCAGTCGAGTGATATTTATGACTTGAAGCATGTTTCGACATACTATGAAGCAATAGCTAAAGATCTTGGGGAAAAATTTGATCAACGCAATGGTAGTGACTTTGCTACAAATGAGTATAAAGAGTTGCTATTAGAGCGCGATTATAAAATATAAGTAATGAATTACAACTTAGAAATACAAAAGATTCTACTTAAAGTAGAACAAATGGAAAAGTTTAGCGATAAGGTTGTAGCGTTAAAAGAAGCGATACAATTGGCGGATCAGCACAATGATATTGATTGGGGTTTTGATTTGCGTTTAGACCTTATTCGCAAAGAAAGAAATACATCAAAATGCGAGGAGAGTTTCCCTGCTTTTGCATGGATTTTAAATGCAAGTGATACCAATGCTGATTATTTTGATGAGTCTGATTTCTTGTGGGAGTATAAATGGATGTTTTGTTCTGCTTACCGAAATGCATCTATTTCTACAGAACAGATCATGCAGATAGGAGAAGATTTAAAGAGTAGATTAGTCAAGAATGGATATAGCTTACGAGCTTACTACAATGTAATGACGGGCTATTATTTACATTTGAGAGATTATGCGAAAGCACAAGAGTATATTGACTTAGCAGATGGGGAGGTAATAGATGATATGACTAATTGCCCAGCTTGTGAGTTAGATACAAAAGTAGAGGTACTTATGGATACGGGCAGGGTAGAAGAATCATTGGTGAAGGCTAAAGACTTAATCAGTAAGAAATTAACTTGTTATTCAATGCCTTTTCAAACATTTTGTCACTTTGCTTATAAGTTGAATAAGATTGGAGATGAAAGAGCTGAATTGTATTTTGATAAGGCATTAGAAGAATATTACGCTCATGATTCTTATGACAGTTCAGTTGGGTACTCTATGTCTCAATTGATATGCTATATGTACGAAAAGAAGCATCCTGATACTTGGGAGTTCTTTAGTCGCGTTTGTGAATGGCAGATTGGAGCAGAAGATATTCACGTGTATAATTTCTCTAAATATATGGCTTCAATGTTGAAAGATGGTGGAACTCAAGCATTGACTCTATCATCTCAGTTGCCATATTATCGCAGTGACGGTACATATGACTTGTTCGATTTGTACACTCATTTTAAGCAAATAGCTTATAACTATGCAGATCAGTTTGATCAACGCAATGACTTAAAAGGTGTTTACCGCAAAGAAGTTGATGAAATATTACAATAAAGAAAAAAACGAAAAGATTTATCTTTTCGTTTTTTTGTATTGAAATTTTGGAGAAGTACGGCATTAGTAAAGTACTTTCGTATATTTAAAAGCAGTATTTAAATTTGTTTTTTCGATAAGAAAAACAATATGTTGCTTTAGCTATTATTAGGTATAGTTGAATGGGAAATTATATTTTAGAGATACACAAACTTTTATTAGAAAGTCAAGATCTACCCAATCCAAAGGATAGATTAAAATTACTGAATACTGCAATTGGCATCGCAGATAAGCACAATGATTCAGTTTGGGGATTTGAGACGAGATTGTTATTGATTAACACAGAGAATTTTACGCCAAGTTCAAAATTGAGTTATCCTGCTTTTGTCTGGATTTTAGAAAAGGTAGACCAAAGCGATAGTCCTTTTGATGAAAAAGAGATCATGGGAGAGTATAAGTGGTTAGCAGCTACTTCATACGGTATAGCAAGTCTTTCAAAAGAGGTTCTTGAGCATATTACTGAGGATTTTAAAAAGAGATTAGTAAGGAATGGTTTTAGCTTAAGGAGTTATCATCATTTGAAAGCTTTAGGGCTTCAGCAACTTAGAAAATTTGTTGAAGCACGCGAGGTGATAGACCTCATAAAAGAGTCGCCTTTAGATGACCTTTCGGATAATATGCCATTTGAACTATCTCTTGAAGCATATAACTATTTGGGGTTAGAAGATTATGATGCTGCCTTAATCGTTGCTCAGGATTTATTTAATAATCGCTTTTCGTATATTAATACAGCTTTTGAAGCGTATTGTGTATTTGCTTTTGAATTTTATAGAATAAATGACGATAGAAAGGATAAATACTTTGAGTTAGCTAAGGCTAATTTACCTGAGTTTAATGCTCATGATTGTATTACCTACATAAGAGCGAAGATATTGTATATGTATTTATTGCATCAATACGGTCATGAATCGTGTTGGGAACATTTTGAACAAGTATGTATCTGGGAGCATGAGGCAGATGATTTTTACAGTTTCTTTTTCTTGAAATACGCTATTTGTTTACTTAAAGACGGGGGGATAAGAAGTTTTAATTTTCCAACTTATTTACCTTATTATAAAGAGGATGGGATTTATGATTTGTCTGAAATGTTAAGTATCTTTAAAGAGCGAACAATAGGGTATGCAAAACAATTTGATGAGCGAAATGGCAACTGTAATTTCGTCAATGAAACAGTTCGACTTTTTGAAAGTAATTAAGTATTACTATACGATAACGATATAAAAGAAATACAATTTTTTTAAGCTATGGGGATAAATCACAATTTAGAGATTCAGAAACTCTTATTACAGCGAAAACAGGTAGATGATATTCGAGCAGGGATTAAAATCTTAAAGCAAGCTATTCAGATAGCAGATGCTCATCAAGATATTGATTGGGGATTTGATTTGCGATTGCGATTGATGAATGAGGAAGCAGATCTTTTTGAATGTCAAGAGAGTTTTCCTGCTTTTTCGTGGTTGTTAGAGGTGTATGATGCTAACCCTGGTTATTTCGACGACGAGGATTTCTTGTGGTTTTACAATATGATGTTTACTTCCTGTACGGCAAATGCCTCAATTAGTAAACAACAAATGCTCGATATAGCAGAGGATTATAAAAATAAACTCATTAAGGCTAGTTTTAGTTTAAGGTCATATTATCATTTACTTGTTTTATTTTATATTAGAACTAAGGACTTTGAAAAGTCTTTAGAGTTTTTGGAATTAGGTAAAGGCGAAGTAATTGACTCTCTGAGTGGCGGAAGTAATATTGTATGGGAAAAGGAGATTAAAATAGGGAACCTATTAGCATTAGATCGTATAGACGAAGCTTTGTCTGAGATAAGAGAGTTCTTCTTTGTTAGAGATAAACACAATATCACGGCATTTTGTGCGTATTTAGAGATTGCTTTTTACTATTCTAAAATAAATGATCATGAGAATGCATTAGAATACTTAGAAAAGGGTATAGAGCTGTATGATCACGATGGTTTGTATAAAACAAATAGTATAACAACTACCAAAGCCATGTATATGTACCTCCTTTATATTTATGGTAAAGAAGGGTATCTTGAACTTTATGAAGAGTTAAGCTCATGGGGTGAAGAAATAGAAGATTTCTCACTGTTTTACTTTAGCAAGTTTGCTGCAGTGATCTTTAGAGATGGCGGTAAAGGTAAGTTAAGTTTATCTCCAAGACTCTCAGTGTACCGTGAAGATGACAATTACGACTTCGCTGTTTTACATGAGTTTTACAAAAATAAAGCATTCGAACTGGCAGATAAATTTGATATAAGAAACGAAAACAGTTGGCAAAGGGATGAGTTTGAACGTCTTTTAGTTAATAAATATGTAGAATAGAAAAAAGAGGATATATCCTCTTTTTTCTATTTTAAAATAAGCTTATCTGTCCTTCAGAAGAAGTAGAGTTGTTCTTTTTTTCTTTCTTTTTTCTTTCGGGTTTTGTTGTGTTTTCACCTTCACTATCATTTAGACTGTCTTGTGATGTGTTAAAGACTTCAATCTGCAGATTTAATTCGCTCTCGTCTGATTGATTTACCTCCTGCTGCAAATTTATTGTTGGTATTTCAACAGCTGTCTTTAAATCATCTCGTTTCTCATTACTCAATCCTTTCTTTTGAATGTCAAAATAGGCAGAGAATGGATCTAATTCACTTTTAGAAATAGATTCCTTATTCGTGCAACTATTTGTATCTGAATCGACAGTGAGTTCTAAAATAAGATTGTTGTCATCGTCTAACGACTCTTGATACGCAATCGATTTTGGATCAGTATGATTGCTGTTATCATTATTAATTGAAACAATCGTTGTTTCTTCAACTGTATTGACAATCGTTTGATCAACATCAACTTTTATGTCTTCTTCTTTAGTAACAACATCATCCTCACTATTGCTGTGTTCTACTTCTCTTGTTGGAGTAATTTCATCATAAGAGCCATCGAGTCTAAACTGTATTACATTGGATTGTATATCAATTTCTGGTAAGAAATGATCTGAGCTTCTATCTTGGTCGGGTTCACAATCTTCTTGTATATCTGTTATTTCAGTAGCTAAATCTGATGATGTTTTTTCTTTTGTAGGTTTGAATTTCTTTTGAGAGTTTTCCTCAGTATTAGTCACAACATCATTAAAAGTAAATAACTCTGGGAATATTACATTTTTCGCTTGTTGGTGGCTATTGATATGTAAATCTATAGTTTCTTCTTCCTCTTCATTAAAATCATCTTCTTTGGCAAAGATGTCGACCTTACTATGAAGCTCATTGATGAGCTTTTTTATTTTTTTTATGTGTGGACTATCGTTAAAGATTCCTTTTTCTTCTACTGATTCTACTAATTTATATAGAGAGTAGGCTTCGTGATACTTTAAAACTAATGAATGTTTTTTGTTGTGATCCAGTATCGAAACTTGCTTCTGAATATTTTTTGCCTTGTCCTCTAACTTAGTTATTAGGTCTTCTTTTACACTTATAAGAAGTGCATCTGTAACATTCTCAACGACATAGTCGTCTGTTTGTTTTATCATTTTGATAACAGTCAGAAGAACATCATTATTAAGTTTGAGTTGAATTTTTGCGATCATTGTTGCGTATTGAAAAAGCTTGTTTTACATAGAAAATGGGAAGCACAAAATAATGAAAAAATATTGGAAGAACTATTTAAAAGCCGTAGAAATTATCAGTGATTAAGTCTGGTATTTATCAGTTGACAATTAGAGAGAGAAAGCTTATTTCTGCTCTTTTTTATTTGTGAAAAGAGTATGTGGAATTTCTGAAATTATCCAGCTTTAAAAAGGTGAAATTGCTTTTGTTTTAAGACAAATGTCCTTTTAGTTAACAAATGTTTTATAAGAGGGGCATAAATTTGCATAGATAGAGTATTTGAGTATAATTA
>NZ_WSPP01000094.1:0-333 GCF_009767705.1 Myroides sp. LoEW2-1
ATTGCTACAGGTCTGATTACATTTTCAACAAGATTATTGTCTATCTGCAAGTTTCCATTGTGTAAGTAATCACTTAGATTACTCCATCTTTTTTGAGAGTACGCAAAAGCTTTACCTATTCTACTTTGAGGTAAGGTAAGATTCATCTGAGCAATCATATATTTACCAAGCTTGTTGATGATTGGTAAACTTTCATCTAGACGAAGTTCTTTGATTTGGTCAGGAGCTAAGTTTTGTTCTTTAGCTTTTCTCTCTATAGCATATAACTTCTGTATTTCTACTAGTACATGCTGGGCCCTTTTTCTATCGTTATCTAAAGCTTTTTCAAATTCA
>NZ_WSPP01000095.1:0-220 GCF_009767705.1 Myroides sp. LoEW2-1
TTCACGTCGAGCATGTGCCCAACAAGCAAGATGCGTTACATCTGACTTATTTCCATAGGCTTGGTAGCCGATAAACCCATCAGTTTGCAGATATCCTTTGAAGTTTTTTAATATAGGCAGTGCAGCACTACCGCTACGAGTAGGACTGTAATTAAACATTACAAGCTTGGATATAGGTGCATGATACACCCAATAGTAGCCAAGATGAGTTTTGTCTTTC
>NZ_WSPP01000096.1:0-251 GCF_009767705.1 Myroides sp. LoEW2-1
ATCGATATAGCTTCTTCTACAATAGATGGTTGGGCTGCTCAAAGTATGGATGCTTTAAAACCACTATACCAAAAGCTGGTGATGGACATCAAAAATGAAGGTTATCTCCAAGTTGATGAAACCACCATCAAAGTCTTAGATGAGAAAAAGAAAGACAAAACTCATCTTGGCTACTATTGGGTGTATCATGCACCTATATCCAAGCTTGTAATGTTTAATTACAGTCCTACTCGTAGCGGTAGTGCTGCACT
>NZ_WSPP01000097.1:0-7688 GCF_009767705.1 Myroides sp. LoEW2-1
GGGTTACTGCTCACGACATCGGACGTAAGTACTGTTTCTTTCCCTTTTTCATTATAGATATAATCATTTCTATCATTGATTTGACACAAATATAAATACTTTATTTAATTATCATCCTTTTTTACAGCGTTTTTTAAATTAAAATCTTTTAATCTCTCTCCATTGCAAATGCAAAAAGCAAGCTCAGATTAACGAAGCTTGCTTTTAATTATGATCGGTTTGTTTGTTTGTGAACTAAAAATAAGCATAAACTTATTCACTGCTCATTTTATCATTGAAGGGCTTTACTCTTATTGATCGCTATCCTTTTCTGCTCGACGATCAGCCTCTGAAGCTGATTCTGCTTTTCCAAACTTCCAATACGAATAAGCATAAAGATCTTCTCTACTCCAATTCTTCTCTTTTCGGAAAAAGTTTCTCAATTCTTTGACCGTTGAAAACTCAGAAGCTAAGTATACAAACTTAGACTCTGGCAAAGCATTGCTATTTACAAAATCGATTACTTTAGAAGCAACTTGCGAATTTTGTCCTGGTGTAGGATTTATCACCCATTCTATATCGAAAGTAGCTTCTGAAGATAGGTTTTGCACATCTTCTTCTGTTTCGACTTCTATAATCACTTTTGCCTTAGCTGTGTTAGGTAGAGATTCTAAAATAGCACTTAATACAGGAATAGCAGTAGCATCACCAATTAGATAATACCACTCTACTTCTGGTACTAATTCTGAGGCCTCACACCCCATCGCTACCCCAATCTGAGATCCTATCTCAGCATTAATTGCAAAATCTGATGCTGGTCCCTCATCACCATGAGCGACAAAATCAATATATAATTCGTTCTTTTCGATATTTATTCCCCTATGGGTATATGTACGTACATAAGGTTTAGTCGATTCTTCTTGAGGTTTCCAAGCCCCTTTTTCGAAATCAAACTCTGGTAAATACACTTCTGAACATCCCTTCGGAGCAATAAATACTTTATTGTTGACACCAATTGTTGTTTCTTTAAAATCACTTACATCATTACCTCCAAGAGTTAATCGAATAAATCTTGGCGTGATATATTCTCTATTAAGCAGTTTGAATACCTTACGTTGAATATTTTTTTTCTTTGTCATCTTGTTGTTCTGTTGATTAAATCTTCTTTATAAGATGGACAAAGATAGCCTATTTATTTAGATTCAGTATAAACAATAGTATAATTCACAAAATAGTCCAATCTACTCCCTTCTTTGTCCAATCTGTTCACCTACTATTCCCAGCAATATTCATCAAAACGAATGACGAAGCCAATCGTCTTTACAAAGCATACTAAAATGTTTCAATAGAGGTCTTAGCTTGCACTTCCTTGGGGGTTTCTCGCACTTTTCTTGGGGTTTACTTGCCCAGAGAGCGGTTTTCTCGAAGAAAGGTGCAAGAAAGGTGCAAGAAAACCTTTTGCAAAAGCGAAAAATCTATCAATAAATCAACTACAAATACAGATAAGAAATCAATTGTCAATATACTGTCTGATAAAAAAGGATATGGTGCTATTCTAATACCTTGTCTATTCATGTGTTTTTGCTGAACTGATTAAGTTCTCTCAAAAAAATGATTCGCCTTGCCATTGATCTTTATGCCAGTTGTTAGATAAGAGTATATACTCAATTGCTGGTGCCTATATAAACAGGAAGATTTCCATATATATACAAGTGTATAAACTAAGCGAAAAGAAAAAAGTTTATACTGAGATCACAAAGAAGTGCACTTTCGTTTTTGTAGCAAATAATATATACAAGACACATTACCTTCTGTCTAAATTCCCACAGACTATTTCAATAAAAATAAACCAGAAGTTCAACGCAGACACCCGTAAATCAAAGTAAAGAAACAATACCTAAAAAATTCTATCGATACCATCGTCATACGCAAAACAGCAAATCTCCAATACTGCAAATAATCGGTATCTTTTTGAACTGAAATTTGAAAGAGAAAATCAATAAGATGCCTAAAGTATTCATACTATTCATTGAACTACACAAGCTACGATACTTAAAAAACCGCAATAGCACTTACTATTGCCATTTGTAAAAAGTTCGCAAACAATAATTTAAATCAACTAAAAAATAGCTATCTTTTGGATTTTAAAGTCTAAAAAGCAAGCATTCTACAAAAAATGTTTCTGCACAAGATGAATAATTTCTATTTTTGCTAAAAATACATTAAGACATGCTAATCATTGGAATCGCTGGAGGAACCGGAAGTGGAAAAACCACTGTTGTTCACCAGATTATGAATGAATTACCCGAAACAGAAGTAGGTATTATTTCCCAAGATGCTTACTACAAAGCAACAGATAACTTATCTTTAGAAGAAAGGTTACTTATTAACTTTGATCACCCAAGATCAATTGATTTTGAACTTTTGGTTCAACACTTAAAAGAATTAAAGGAAGGAAGTAGTATTAATCAACCTGTTTACTCTTTTGTAAAGCATAATAGAACAGATGATTACGTCTTGACTCATCCGCGAAAAGTAATGATTGTAGAAGGAATCTTAATTCTGTGTCACCCCCAACTTAGAGACATGTGCGATATTAAGATTTTTGTACATGCTGATTCAGACGAAAGACTTATCAGACGTCTAAAAAGAGATATTGCAGAAAGAGGACGTGATATGATGGAAGTCCTTAACAGATATCAAAACACGCTAAAGCCAATGCATGATCAGTTCATAGAGCCTTCAAAAGCTTATGCTGATATCATCATACCTAACGATACTTACAATACAGTTGCCATCGACATTGTACGTACCGTGATAAATGAAAAAATCGGATAATAAATCCATCTAATATGAATGTATCTCAAATATTTAGTAACTTTAAGTATTCCAAGATTCTAAAAAACGTCTTTTTTTGGATTACTATCTCCTTTGCTGTTTGGATAATTTTTTTTGATAGCTTTTCTTACTTTGAACATCGAACAATCGATAAAGAAATAGAAAAGTTGGAAGATAATAGACGCTATTTCCAAAAAGAAATAGACAAAGATAAAAAGGCAATAAAAGGGTTGAAGAATGGGGATGCGACTGAAAAATACGCGAGAGAAAAATATTATATGAAACGTGCTAATGAGGATATATTCATTATAGAATTTGATACATTAGCACAATAATAAAACTACCAAAAACTATGAATGATCAACTATTTGAAGAATTTAACCAAGTATCTTCAAAAGAGTGGAAAAACAAAATTCAATATGAACTAAAAGGAGCTGATTATAATGAAACGCTGATTTGGGAAAGTCTTGAAGGTATAAAAGTTCGTCCCTTTTATCACAGTGATAGTGACGACAAACCTTTGTCGATAAATACCAATACCTCTGCTTTTCAGATTATGCAATGTATTTATGTATACGATCTTGAACGTTCTATTGAAAAGGCAAAAGACACTTTAAATAGAGGGGCGGATACGATTCACTTTACGATTGATAATCCACAAGTGAATTGCACAACCTTATTATCTAACTTACCAAAAGAAGCTACTTACTACTTTAGATTTGGTTTTTTAGATGCAGCATACTTTAGTGAATTAACAAATTGGGGAAAGATCAACCAATTTGACATTCACATTCTGATTGATCCAATCTACAAATTGGGGAATGAAGGCAACTGGTTTAAAAGCTTAGAAGCAGACTTCAACCAATTAAACAAATGCCTGAATCACTCTACAAACTTACTCATCGATACGACAACCTACCAAAATGCTGGTGCTAATATGGTACAGCAAATTGGATATGCACTCGCTCACGTAAATGAATACTTGAACCGCATAGAGAAAATTGAAGGAATAATCTATGTAAAACTGGCTGTAGGAACAAACTACTTTTTCGAAATAGCCAAGTTAAGAGCGTTGCGAATGCTATTGGATATCTTGCGTAAAGAGTATACACATCAAATTGACTTCAAGATTATTGCTATTCCTACAAAGCGCAACAAAACACTGTATGATTACAATGTAAATATGTTGCGTACTACGACGGAGTGTATGAGCGCCATACTTGGAGGAGCTGATTTAATTGCCAATTTAGCCTATGATAGCATCTATCACAAGGAAAATGAATTTGGTGATCGCATAGCTCGAAATCAATTGCTAATACTAAAAAAAGAAAGTTACTTCGACGCAGTTAACAACCCTGCAGAAGGTGCTTACTATATAGAAAACATCACTCTTCAATTAGCTCAAAAAGCACTCGATATTTTCAAACAAATTGAAAAAGGAGATGGTTTAATTACTTCGTTAATCGAAGGAACCATTCAACGTAAAATCAATGAAAGTGCTGCCAAAGAGCAAGAGCTATTTGACAAAGGAGAAGAAGTACTTTTAGGTACAAACAAATATCCAAATCAACAGGACCACATGAGTGCCAATTTGGAATTATATCCTTTTATCAAACAAAATCCTCGAAAAACACTTGTTGTTCCAATTATCGAACGCCGCTTAGCTGAGAAGTATGAACAGCAGAGGTTAGCAGGGGAAGAATCAATTAAAATTGAATAAGATGAAAAGAAAGGATATACAACATCTCAGCATTGATATAACAGATCGTAGAAAAACATCTGAAACATCAGAATTCACAACTGCTGAAGGAATTGCAATAAACAAGACTTATAGTCAAAAAGATATTGAACATATTGAACACATCGGATTTGCAGCAGGATTTGCTCCAAATTTACGTGGTCCTTATGCTACAATGTATGTACAACGCCCTTGGACAATCAGACAATATGCAGGATTTTCAACTGCAGAGGAGAGCAATGCTTTCTATAGACGCAATCTTGCAGCTGGGCAGAAAGGGCTTTCTGTGGCCTTTGACTTAGCCACGCACAGAGGATATGACTCCGATCACGAACGCGTTGTAGGAGATGTAGGTAAAGCTGGTGTTGCGATTGATAGCGTAGAAGATATGAAAATACTTTTCGACCAAATACCCTTGGGCGAAATGTCTGTATCAATGACAATGAATGGAGCTGTATTGCCTATTATGGCTTTTTATATCGTAGCTGCTATTGAGCAAGGCGTTGATCCAAAATTGTTATCTGGTACAATACAAAATGACATCTTAAAGGAATTCATGGTGCGTAATACCTATATTTACCCACCTACTCCATCGATGAAGATTATTGCTGATATATTTGAATATACCAGTGAGAAAATGCCTAAGTTCAATTCTATATCTATTTCAGGTTACCATATGCAAGAGGCAGGTGCAACAGCAGATATTGAATTAGCTTATACTTTAGCAGATGGACTTGAATATATACGTACAGGTCTGAATGCAGGAATGAAAATCGATGACTTTGCTCCTCGCCTTTCTTTCTTTTGGGCTATAGGCATGAATCACTTTATGGAAATTGCCAAGATGAGAGCTGGTAGAATGTTATGGGCAAAACTCCTAAAACAGTTTAATCCTAAATCAGAGAAGTCACTTGCATTGCGTACGCACTGTCAAACTTCTGGGTGGAGCTTAACAGAACAAGATCCATTTAACAATGTTGCAAGAACAGCAATAGAAGCTGCTGCTGCTGCTTTTGGAGGAACACAGTCCTTGCATACCAATGCTTTAGATGAAGCAATTGCACTACCTACTGATTTTTCGGCTCGTATCGCACGTAACACGCAAATCTTTTTACAACAAGAAACGAAAATTTGCAAAACAGTTGATCCATGGGCAGGAAGTTACTATGTCGAAAGCTTAACAAGTGAAATAGCTAATAAAGCTTGGGAACTAATTCAAGAAGTAGAAGAATTAGGAGGCATGACAAAAGCAATAGAGGCAGGAATACCAAAACTGAGAATTGAAGAAGCTGCTGCACGCAAACAAGCGCGTATAGATAGTGGACAAGATATCATTGTAGGGGTGAATAAATATCGCCTTGACAAAGAAGATCCTTTACATATCCTTGAAGTAGATAATCAAACAGTTAGAAAACAACAGATTGATCGATTAAATCACATTAAGGCTACAAGAGATAACGACAAAGTAAAAGAAGCATTAGATGCCCTAACACAATGCGCTAAGTCCAATCAAGGTAACTTACTTGCTTTGGCAATTGAAGCTGCTAAACACAGAGCTACCTTAGGGGAGATTAGCGATGCATTAGAATGTATATTTGGAAGATTTAAAGCACAAATTCAATCAGTAAGTGGCGTGTATAGTAAAGAAATTAAAAACGATGAGAGTTTCCTGAAAGCAAAACAGTTAGCTGATAAATTTGCAGAAGTGGAAGGACGTCGCCCGCGTATAATGATTGCCAAAATGGGGCAAGATGGACATGATCGAGGCGCTAAGGTAGTTGCTACAGGATATGCAGATGTAGGATTTGACGTAGACATTGGACCATTATTTCAAACACCTGCCGAAGCAGCCAAACAAGCCGTTGAAAACGACGTACATGCTTTAGGTGTATCGTCTTTAGCTGCTGGTCACAAAACGTTGGTACCTCAAGTAATTGAAGAACTGAAAAAATATGGTAGAGAGGATATTATGGTGATTGTTGGAGGAGTAATTCCCGCTCAAGATTACGAATTTTTGTTCGAATCAGGAGCTGTTGCAGTATTTGGTCCCGGAACCAAGATTAGCGATGCAGCCATCACTATGTTAGAGATATTACTTGATCAAGAATAAAAACAAACAGCGAGTGCGTATAGCTTTGCACTCGCTGTTCTCATTAACAGTAATTTCCTTTTTTGCGTATTTATAGATTTCTTATAATTCAATTTTCATTTGTAAAATACTGCTCTACTGACACAAAAATCACACCATTATTCTATTTGAAATATACTTTTTTACATTTTATAGTAAAAATTACTCCTATTTTATTCCTTTCAACTTATAAGTGAAAGCTATTTCCATTACTAAAATAAGTTTTGTAACGTATAGATAAAGCTATATTTGCTTAAAACATAAACAAGTACAACAACCATAACAACGCTTAGTATCCTAAGGATATTTAAAAAGAGCATATGATGTTCGCGACTTAAACTATTCTTAAACACAAACACTGTCGGTTTATCTGGATAGTAAATTACTTTGTACTTTTTACCCGTAGGATCAAAATCTACTTGCTCCTCTTCAAGAGGTTCATTTATTTTATCAACTTCCAATTCTGCTTGGCTTGGTTCTTTTAAATCATAAGCCCTTGGACTTCCTGTAATCACCTCCCCTTTTTCAGTAACAAACTCCATCACTAAAAGATCTTTTCTTGCATAAGACCTTCTACTACTTGCTACATCAGCATCATACTTAGAAACTTTGCGATACTTTATGACTTCTGCTTTTACAGAAATACCTTCATGTAACAAACGATCTACCCAAATGTGATTTCGCCACATTCCAAGAAAGATGAATACAATAGGAAAGAAAAATAGGTAAGAGATTTCGTTAAAGACTGCTAATAGAACTACTAAAACGATTAATACACTAATAGGGTAATATAGCTTATCAAATACTTTATACATTTTATAAAGATTAATTATTATCACAATTTAATCAACTTTTTTATAAAATAAAAAAACTTTATAGCCTAATCGAAATTTAATCATTACTGTTCCCCTTGAATACCAATACTTTTTTCATTTGTCTATAATTTAACTATTTATGCTCAAAAAAAATAAAGTACCTTTGTCTAAATTATATACTGTTATAGAT
>NZ_WSPP01000010.1:0-53224 GCF_009767705.1 Myroides sp. LoEW2-1
ATATAGATATATTTGTTGTTGATTAATTTCATAGATAGAGTATACATATAACAGAGGGGGGCTTCAAGCCCCCCTCTGTTATTTAATAGCTTATTTTGAAAGCTTATTTCTTATTCGATAATGTAATCTTTGTATTCTTCTGCAATCTTGTCAAATAAAGCTAATAATTCGATTGGATCATCTGTGGTTACTAATTTTAAACGGTGTGGTTTAAAACCGTGAATACCTTTGAAATAGTTTGTATAATGACGTCTCATTTCAACAATTCCCAATCTTTCACCTTTCCATTCCATAGACCAAATTAAATGGTTCTTAGCAGCGTCTAAACGATCTTTTATTGTCGGTGGCGCTAAAATCTCTCCTGTATTGAAGAAGTGTTTAATCTCATCAAATATCCAGGGATATCCTATGGCTGCTCTTCCTATCATCATTCCATCTAAACCAAAGGTTTCTTTGTATTCTAACGCTTTTTGAGGACTGTCAATATCTCCATTTCCAAAGATTGGAATTTGTATACGAGGATTATTTTTGATGCGCTCAATATGCGTCCAGTCTGAATGACCTTTGTACATTTGAGCTCTTGTACGCGCGTGAATAGTCAAAGCTTGTACCCCTACATCTTGTAGTCGCTCTGCTACTTCGTCAATGTTAATCGAATCTTCGTCCCAGCCCAGTCTTGTCTTAACTGTCACTGGTAAATGTGTACTATTGACTACAGCTTTGGTTAGTCGAACCATTAGATCAATGTCTTTTAGTACACCAGCTCCAGCTCCTTTTGATACTACCTTTTTTACAGGACATCCAAAGTTGATATCCACTAAGTCTGGTTGTACGGTCTCTACAATTCTTGCAGATTCAGCCATAGCCTCTTCATCACCACCAAATATTTGGATTCCTACTGGTCTTTCGTAGTCAAAGATATCCAGTTTCATTCTACTCTTCATCGCATCTCGAATTAACCCTTCCGAAGATATAAACTCAGAATACATCAAATCAGCCCCATGTGCTTTGCACAGGCGGCGGAATGGTGGATCACTTACATCTTCCATTGGTGCCAATAAAAGCGGGTGATCAGGGAGTTCTATGTTGCCTATTTTTATCATATTCGTTTTCGAAATTTGATGCAAAAGTACAATATTTTTAGTTTTTCTACTTTTTTGTGTTCAAATTGTAATTTTAACTTGACTTTCAATGAACTATACAGACTTAAACGATTGCTATTTTCGTATCTTTAGAGCTTAATTCTCGATGCCTTTATATTATGAAATTAACATCTTACGATAAGACTCCTTTTCAGATACAGTTCTCTTTTCACAGGTTGATTCACGAAGTGAAGGCCTTCGTTAGTGACGAGCTGCAAAGTGGTCTGAAAAAAGGGTATTATCAAGATTTACTTCAAAGAATAGATCAAGTACCTACTCTGGGTATAATAGCTAATGAACAAGTGATTAAGGATAATCAAGAATTGATAAATGAACTTTTAGAGATTCTTTTTCCGCGCGGATTACAAGACAATGAGATTAAGGCTGTTTCCATGCCTTTTCAAAGTTTGATGTTCAATTATACCAAGCGATTCCACAAGATTATTGAAGAAAGTGGAGGCAATTATGATATTGAGATTAGGAATTTTAGTCCACATCAGTATTATATCGCATGTTGTTGTATCGTGATGAATTATTACTTTAAATGTGATTTTGATATATCATATCCTCTTTTTATTGACTTGCCTGACAGCAAGGGTATTATTCATCACTATAGAGTATTGTACAATGCCGATTTCGTGGAAGTATTCCCAACGGAGAAAGCCCTGATGTTATCCAAAGTAGATATTGAATTACTACAAGATAATTACGATGACCTCGATTTGTGGATTAAGTATTTTCCTCAAGAGAGTTGGATTATTCGTGGATTCGGTATCATAAGTTTAGTGGATGTTACTATTGAAAGTGCTATTTCCCTGTTAAAGGAGAATTTTCTGAAAGCAGAGCTTCAACGTGAGCCGATTGGCAATACTTTGGGACAATTATTTAGTTCGATTTTTAAAGTACCTAATTTGAAGGTTGGTTATACTCCTTTGGAGTTTGACAAGTTGATTCAAGTAGAAACAAGGGATATTATGGCGCTTAATAGCTACTTGATTAATGAGCAAACTAATGAAATTGTCCTTTCAAAGAATGCTTATACTAAGATTATTGAAAAGTTGGAGTATTTTTCAATCTCTGATATAGACGAACACCTTGCCAACGAAAGTGAACGCCTGATGTGTGAACAGTTGAAAGCCCGTGGTGTAAAGAGTTGTTTATTTAGTCCAGTAGTTATTTCTACGGGAATAGAAGGTATTTTGGAAATCATATCAGAAGATCAGCGTGCGCTTCACAGCGTCAATGCACAAAAACTCAATGCGCTGATCCCTATTATTGCTGAGACATTTGAACGAGTAAAGATTGATTTGTTGAATCACGTTGAAGCAATTATACAGAGAGAGTTTACAACGATTCACCCAAGTGTATATTGGAAATTTTTAGAGGAGGCAAGAAGGAATTATGTAGAAAGTGTCATAGAGAAGGATTACTATATTAATCCCATTTCTTTTTCGGATGTTTATCCTCTGTATGGGGAAATTGATATTAAAGGATCGAGTCAGTTGCGCAATGAAGCGATAGTTAAGGATCTTAGGGAACAATTATCTCTGTTGAAAAAGATGTTTAGCAATTCAAAAGGAGAGGTGTCTTCCTTGATTTTAGAGAAGCATTTTTTAAAACTTACTGCTTTTATCAGACAGTTGGAAACTCACTTTTTTTCTGGTTTGGAGCAGCGAATTGAAACCTATATAAAAGAGGAGTTACATCCATTTCTCAAAAAAGAAGCCCATTTGTTTGATGAGGATTTGTTGAAAACATATTTTAATCACATCGATTTGCAGATTAATATATATTATAAGTATCGAAAGATATTTGATCATCAAGTAGGTCGTATGAACAAGTGTTTTTCTGATATTTTAGATGCTCGTCAAAAGGTCGTTCAGAATGTGTTTCCTCATTATTATGAGCGTTTCAAAACGGATGGGATAGAGCACAATATCTATATTGGGGAATCAATTTGTCCAACGTTAAGCTTTGATTTTACTTATTTGCAGAATCTCCGATTATGGCAGTTACAGGTGATGGGAGAACTTATGTGTACGCATTATCGAAATAATATTCAGGAAGTAATTCCGATGGATGTAACAGTTTTGATTTTTGTCTACGATACTTCTCTTGGGATTCAGTTTAGAATGGATGAAAAGCGCTTTGATATTGATGGATCATACAATACAAGATATGAAATTATTAAGAAGCGATTGGATAAAGCTTACATAAAAGAAACAACCGAACGCATTGTACAACCCAAAAAAGTAACTATCGCATTTGCGTCTTCAAAAGATTTAGAAGAATATAGAAACTACTTGAGTTTTGGTCAGAAGTTAGGCTTGTTTACTTCAGAATTTGAACAATTTGAGATTGAAGATATGCAGGGGGTTTCAGGAATGATAGGACTGCGTATCGGCGTGAATCTCGATTTTGATACCGAGTCATTAGATTATGTGAATCTGATGCACTTATTTTTGAGAAATCACTATTTGTAGAAAAACAAAAGGCTATCGTATCTAAACGACAGCCTTTTGCTTTTTATTATCTGAATTATATTGCTCTAAAGGCATATACAAAGGAGATTACAGAGACTAATATACCTACTGTGAAAACCGTATATGTTATGTTTAGAAAGCGATATTTTCTATTTAATACGGCTCCTAAACTGTAGAGGTCTTTTGTCAAAGCATGGTGAAGGTAGCCTTTGTCCTTCATGATATTCATTAGTGTATCTTCGTACTCCTGGTAGGGCATCTGGTGGAATGTACCAAAGAATAATAGATTGACCTCTCTATTTTCGACTTGTTCTCTTGTAAATTTTCCCGATGTTACTTTTGGTCTTGTCGATAAGATTGCAAATATGATTGTGGCTACACTGAATATCATCAAAATAAACGTGGGATATATCAAATGGGCATTACTTGGACTATCTAATTTAGGTATTAAAGTAGAGAGGCAAATCGAAATGATAATGGCGTTAACTGATAGCAGGATATTAGCTTTGCGATCTGCTATGGCACTTAGCTGAGTGTGATTTCTCAATGTTGTTCTAAATAGCGTATCAATCGTCCTATTGGTTTCGACCTTTTCTTTTTTCTTTTTCTTCTCTTTAATTTTTTCTATCTCCTTTAAAATTGCCAGTAAATTTTCTTGCTTTTTGGGTTGCCAATTTTGTTGTGCATAGGCAGTATAGTATCGATGTCTATACAGCATGACATCTCTATTTTGTTCGTGCCATTCTAAATCAGTGTACGTCTTGTGATTAAGAGACTGTAACTCTTTGCGCAAAAGGTTGCTTACCTCTACATAGTTGTCATCTGAGAAGTGGGCAAAATCTGCATCTTTTATTATGCACTCAAGGTCATTATCGGGGATATAATCGAGTTTTGTTGCTCTGATTAATTGCATTACTTGTAAAACAACATCGACATCAACGCCATTTTCTAACAAAAAGGTCTGTGCCATTTGAGCACCGCGTTCTTCGTGTTCTTCCAGTGAATTAATGTATCCAACATCGTGAAACCATGCAGCATATCTCAAAATTTCAGTGTCTTTTTCACTCATTGGTTGATGGATGAGTATTTCTTCTAATCCATTCACTACACGTAGAGTATGATTAAAATTATGATACGTATATTGATGTGATAATGTATCTTTGTGTATCTGAAAGATATGTTCTTCAACCTTTTGTAGAATTGTCATTTTTTCAAAAACTTTATTGACTCTAAATTATGAAATTAATTCCTCACATAGGACTAAACGCTGTTAAAAGTCCTTTAGTATCTATATTTAGTATTATTCTGCTGTCCTATGGTTGTGCTTCTTACAAAGATCGTGCAAACAATATGCAGGGAATGAGTATATCTCCCTCTTATGAACAGGTTGAGGTATCTCATACGTATTACCTGTTGGGAAATATGGGCTACTTGGAGAATGAAAAGGTCAATCCCTATTTTTTAAGTGGAGGGGATAAAGCGAATCAGACAATTGTATTCTTGGGAGATAATGTTAGTGGCGGCTTGTCAAAGAAGCATCAAGAACAATATCAAAAGAGTCTCAAACAACTTGAGAATGAGGTACAATTAGCTAAATCATTTGGAGGCAATACTGTGTTTATTAATGGAAATAAGGAATGGTCGGCTGGATATGAGGGTATCAAGCGCATAAGTGATTACTTAGAAAGTGAATTGGCAAATAAGAAAGCACTCTTACCGCGAAAGGTATGTGGTTTTGAGCGATTAAAGATCAATGATGAGACTGTATTAATTGTTGTAGATAGTCAATGGTATCTTGAGGATTGGAACAAGCAACCGAATATCAATGAAGATTGTGATATAAAGACAAGAGAGGATTTCTTCGAAGAATTAAGAGGGGAGATTAATAAGAATCAAAACAGGGTAGTGCTCTTAGCTATGCACCATCCCGTAGTGAGCAATGGAAATCACGGAGGTAAATTTTCTTTTAATGATCATTTGTTTCCCTTTGAGTCTAAGATTCCGATGCCTCTCATAGGCTCTCTATTTAACTATACTCGTGCTATGTCTGGAGTGTACGCGCAGGATTTGCAAAGTAAAAAGTACAATGAGTTCAGTAAGCATCTTCGTACAATGGCACAGATGTATGAGAATGTTATCCTTGTGTCAGGTCATGAAAAGAATCTACAGTATATAGAGAGTAGTGGTGTAAAGCAAGTAATTAGTGGTGCTATGACGAATAGTAATACTGCTGCTCGAGCAATTGATGTAAATGACTTCACATCTACTAAGAAGGGGTACGCCAAAATAGAAGTATTAAAGGATAGAACTACTTGGCTCTCTTTTTGGGCTTTAAACCAAGATAAAGAAGAGCTCATCCACCGTCAGAAAATACTTGAGATAGAAAATCCTTCCTTTGACCCTATTAATGAAATAGAGGAAGGAGTTACATTCGCAAGTGTTTACCCACAAGAATGGGTAAAGAAAACAAGTTGGTACAAGTTTTTATGGGGCGAACATTATAGGGATACTTATGGAACACCTATAGAAGTACCAATCGCAGATATAACGAAGATAAACGGCGGATTAACACCTACTATTTCTGGAGGTGGTAATCAATCTATGTCATTGCGTTTGGTCGATAAGGACGGAAAAGAATATGTCATGCGTGGAATTAAGAAGAGTGTGGCCAGATTTGTGCAAACAGCTGTCTTTAAGGATCAATATGTTATGAACTCTTTTGACAATACTTGGGCTGAGCGCTTTATTTATGACTTTTACACGACATCACATCCCTATACTGCTTTTGTGTTGGGAGATTTGTCAGATAAAATAGGATTGTTTCACACAAACCCTAAGCTGTATTATATCCCTAAACAAACTGCCTTGGGAAGGTTTAATGCAAACTATGGGGATGAGTTGTATATGATTGAAGAAAGGCCTACAGATGGCTTTGAGGAAGAAGATAGTTTTGGGAATGCTGCAAATATTATTAGTACTTCGGATGTGATTGCAAAATTGCGCAAAGATGAGAAGTACGAAATAGATCAAACAGCTTTTCTGCGCGCGCGCATTTTTGATATGCTCATAGGGGATTGGGATAGACATGGGGATCAATGGAGATGGTCAGAGTTTAAAGAGGAGGACAAAGTTATATACAAACCAATACCACGAGATAGGGATCAAGCTTTTGCCAAAATTGATGGTGCATTATTGAGGTTAATTAAGAAATTACCTCCTTTAAGACATATGCAGAATTATCAAAAGAGCTTTGCAAACCCAAGATGGCTAAATAAAACTGCATTTCCATTAGATCAATATTTATTAAAGTCAACAGAGTTAGATGATTGGTTAACTCAAGCAGAGGATATTGTCAGCAAGTTAGATGATGAATCTATTGAGACGGCATTTGCAGCATTGCCTAAAGAAGTTCAAGGTAAAGAAGTTGAGGATATTATTGCTGTTTTGAAGTGGAGGAGAGATCACATCAAAGGGTACTTACCTAAGTATTTTGATAAGTTGCGTCAATATGTGGTTTTGGCAGGTACAGATAAGAAAGATAGATTCGATATTGAGCGTTTAGAAAATGGAGATGTCAGCGTTAAACAATATCGCCTTAAAAAGAATAGTGATGAGTTAGTTTTTGAACATGTGTATTCTTCTGCTCAAACAAGTGAGATTTGGTTGTACGGACTTAATGATGAGGATGTTTTTAATGTAAGAGGAGAAAGTAAATCGACTATTCGCTTGAGATTAATCGGAGGCAAGAATCAAGATAAATTTGATGTTGCAAATCCATCGAAAGTAATCGTTTACGATTATAGAGATAAAACAAATGAAATCATTTCACCAAATGGCTCTGTTCGCAAATACATCAGTAATTCTTATGACTTAAATAATTTTAATTATGAGCGTTTGCCTTTAAATGTCAATATGCTGTTGCCTAATATTGGATATAATCCTGAAGATGGTGTAAAATTGGGATTCTTATATAGTTCGACACGTTCTAAATTTGTTCAAGATCCGTATAGTTCAAAACATACTTTGAAGGGTTTCTATTCTTTCAATACAAAGGGATTAGAAGCGGAGTATAAAGGTTATTTTCCTAATGCAACGAACAATTGGATGTTTACAATAGGAGGAAGAGCGACAAGTCCAAACTTTGCTATTAATTATTACGGCATAGGCAACGAGACTTATTACTTTGATAATGAACTTGGAAAGGACTATAAACGCGTTAGAATCGAAAGTTATTCTATATCTCCTGGATATAGATATGAAGGAAAACAAGGAGGGAGCTTTGAGACAAATATAGAATACGAAGCTTTGAAAGTGCAGGATAAAGCGAATCGATTTGTTACGAGTACACCTGAAGTTGTAAATCAAAAGGTGTTTGATTTTCAGCAATATGCAACTGTAAAAGGAGAGTTTAACTATGAACAGTATAATTACAAAGCAAATCCAACAGTTGGTTTTGGTTTTAATGCAAAGGCAGGTTGGAAGTTGAATTTAAGAGATACTGATCAAAACTTTACTTATTTGGATTTACAAATGAACTTTGTGCATTTTATCGATAGGAGTGAGCGATTAGTACTCGCTACAAATTTTAATTATCAAACGAGATTTAATGATAATTACGACTTCTATCATGCATCAACTATAGGAGGAAATGCAAACTTGCGTGGTTTTAGACCTGAGCGATTTACAGGAAAGACTTCTTTTGTACAAACAACAGATTTAAGATATAATGTTGCTCAATTTACTGCTGGGTTTTTACCATTGACTTTTGGCCTATATGGAGGGTTTGATTACGGTAGAGTTTGGACACCAAATGAAAATTCAGACAAATGGCATAATGCCTATGGTGGTGGAATTTGGTTTACAGCAGTAGAACAAGCGACCATCCACTGTTCTTATTTTGGAAGTGTTGATGGAGGTCGCTTTGTATTTGGTTTAGGGTTTGGGTTTTAATGTACCCAAATCTACCTTGTAAATTTTACCGCCTTTTTTATCTTTGACTTCGTCAGCAAGATATAGCGTATTGTTGTCTTTGAATGTGATTGCCTCTTTTTGAGAAACGTGGTGTAGCTTATGTGTGGTAATTTTACCATCCATAATTGCATTTGGGTTAAAGCTATCTACGATCCACACTTTTGAATGTGATAATAATACAAAGGAATTCTCATCTGGGCTAATGGCAGCACCAGTAATAGCACATTGTTTGTATATATTACAGCCTTTAAATTTCTGAACGTATTGTGCTTTGTGATGTCCAGCTACGTTTGGTACTTTATAGACTAAAGAAGTGCCATCAAATGCTTTGCTTCTATTCTTTGTGAAAATGTAGAAATTATCATTGTAAAAAAAGAAAGCCTCTGCATCGTAAAATAGTTCTGTATCAACAGGGGGGAATGCCGTTTGTTCTGGGTATTCAAATGAGATAATAGCAGCTGGTGTTGCTGACTTTTTACTTAGATCCTCTTTGTTGATTTTGATAATTCTCAAATCTTTTCGTTGGTTTTTGTTATTTCCAAAATCGCCAATGTACAGATTTCCTTCCCTATCAGCAGTTAATTCTTCCCAATCAATATTCTTCGTTTGGGCAACTTCTAACGTATTAACGATATTTCCCAATGAGTCAATTTGATATAGTTCACTTTTATTTCCGCTATCTTGTAGGGTCCAGAAAGTCTTTGATTCCGCATCATAGTGAATACCAGAAACTTCTTTTAGTTGATTTGGAAGCGTGATATAATCTTGTGTGATATCCTTTTTTTGTCCGCAGCTTGTCAGTGCAAACAGACTAAATAAAATCAGGGTAGAATATACTCTCATAGCAATAATTATTTTTAAACTATAAAGTTACTAAAGAGTTAAAGATAAATGAAGCTGTGTTTTGAAAAATATTGTGATTTTTTGAAGGAAATAGTTTATAATAATTTGATAGTCGACGAAAAAAAGCATATATAATTCAAACTTTAAAGTATATTTGCAAAATATAGGGTTATTGTACTGTAATAGAAAGAGTATAAACGCCTTAAAACAATGATTATATGATTATTGAAAGTGGTTTCAATACTTCTAATGGGCATGTAATCACTAATTAAACTTTGATATTACGAAGAATGAAGAACATTAGAAACTTTTGTATCATTGCTCATATTGACCATGGTAAGAGTACGTTAGCGGATAGATTATTAGATGCTACACAAACGGTAACAGCTAGAGAGCAACAGAATCAGTTGTTGGATAATATGGATTTGGAACGCGAGAGAGGTATTACTATCAAGTCTCATGCTATCCAAATGGAATATATGCACAATGGAGAGAAATATATTTTAAATCTAATTGATACTCCAGGGCACGTAGACTTTTCTTATGAAGTTTCTAGGTCTATTGCAGCGTGTGAAGGAGCGCTTTTGATTGTTGATGCTGCGCAAAGTATTCAAGCACAGACTATCTCTAACCTTTATTTAGCGTTAGAAAATGATTTGACAATCATTCCTGTTTTAAACAAAATTGATTTGCCAAGTGCCAATCCTGAAGAAGTAAGCGACGATATCGTTGATTTATTAGGTTGTGACTATGAAGATATTATCCCTGCATCTGGTAAGACAGGACTTGGAGTTGATAAGATCTTAGAGGCAATTATTAATAGAGTACCTTCTCCTAAGGGGAACCCAGAGGAACCACTACAAGCGTTAATTTTTGATTCTGTCTACAATCCCTTTAGAGGTATTGAGGTTATTTTCCGTGTGATAAACGGTAAAATTACGAAAGGACAAAGAATTAAATTTATGGCTACTGGGAAGGAATATTTTGCAGACGAAATTGGGACATTAAAACTGACTCAAGCGCCTAAACAAGAAATTTCAAGTGGTGACGTTGGATACCTGATCTCTGGTATTAAGGAAGCAAGAGAAGTAAAAGTAGGGGATACGATTACTGATGCAAAAGTGCCTACACAGAATATGATTGAAGGGTTTGAGAACGTGAAACCAATGGTATTTGCTGGTATTTACCCTGTTGATACGGAGGATTATGAAGAATTGCGTAACTCTATGGAGAAACTCCAACTGAATGATGCTTCTTTAGTATTCGCTGCAGAGAGTTCAGCTGCTTTAGGATTTGGTTTCCGATGTGGATTCTTGGGAATGCTGCACATGGAGATTATTCAGGAGCGTTTAGAGCGCGAGTTTAACATGACGGTTATTACAACTGTACCTAACGTGTCTTATTTAGCCTATACGAAGAAAGAGCCAGATACGGCTATTATTGTAAATAACCCGTCAGACCTACCTGAACCTTCTAAGTTAGAGAGAGTTGAAGAGCCATATATTAAAGCAACTATTATTACTAAAGCTGACTTTGTTGGTCAAGTAATGAGTTTGTGTATTGATAAACGTGGAATTATTACTAATCAAACTTACTTAACTGAAGATCGTGTGGAGTTAATGTTTGATATGCCGTTGGCAGAGATTGTATTTGACTTCTACGACAGATTAAAAACGGTATCTAAAGGGTATGCTTCTTTTGACTATTCTCCTATAGGTATGCGTACGTCAAATTTAGTTAAAGTCGACGTGATGCTTAATGCGAATGTAGTAGATGCGCTGTCTGCTCTAATGCACGCAGATAATGCTTATTCTATTGGAAAGAAAATGTGTGAGAAGTTAAAAGAGCTTATTCCACGTCAACAATTTGATATTCCTATTCAGGCAGCTATTGGTGTAAAAGTTATTGCTCGTGAAACAGTAAAAGCTTTGCGTAAAGACGTTACAGCTAAATGTTATGGTGGGGATATTTCTCGTAAACGTAAATTACTTGAAAAGCAAAAAGCAGGTAAGAAACGCATGCGACAAGTGGGTAACGTTGAGATACCGCAAGAAGCATTTATGGCAGTGTTAAAATTGAACGATTAATTAGGGTAACTTGCTCTATTTGACAATATTAAGAGACAATCATTTTTTAAGTGATTGTCTCTTTTTTTGCATTACATTTGCGGCGTTTATTTTTAAAATATATATGAAGATAATTTTAAGTAAAGTATTGTTTGCTTTATTGTTACTATTAGGTTTCTACGGATGTAAGGAACAAAAGGCGGCTGAAGTCGTTAAGGTAGTAGAAAATCAAGAATCAAAGGAAGTTCAAGAAGTTCAACAGGAGAAACTTATCACAATAGAGAAAACTGTTCTACCTATAGAATCAAAAGTAAATTTCAATTTGATTATTCCTGCGTATTACAATCAGGAGGGAGAAAAGAGTATTTACGAATCTATCAATGACTCTTGGTTGGAGTTTAGAGAGGTAAATGGTGCATTTGTCGTTCAAAAAGCAGAGTATAATCTATCAGATCCCCTGATGAATGAGTGTACAGGAGAATTACAAGTGGGAGTCTTTTCGCCAGATGAAGAAGAACCCCTTATTTATTTTTCACCTGATAATAGTGATATTAAAGAGGGAGAGTTAATCTCTTTGCCTAAAGGGGCTTTGCCATTCTGGACTGAGAATGTTGTAGAATATGTTTACGAAGGAAATACGTATACCTTTTCATCTACAGGTAAGCTTACGGACTTTTATGAATATACTACAGATGACATTGAGGAGCCGCAAATGCATAAAAGTTATTCGGACTATGTGTTGTATTTATCTGTCAATGGAAAAGACAAACAAGAGATACTCAAAGTAGATAGTTTCGATGGGACTTTTTTACAAGTTTTATTTGTAGGAGATATGGATGGAGATGGCAAACTTGATTTTATATTTGATACATCAAGTTTTTATGAAGAGAAATCTATTGATGTCTATTTATCGAAGGGAGCTAAGAATTACTTATATCTTGCCTCTCAGGGTAGAAATGACTTTAGTTGTTAATAAATAAAGAAGGAGATTACACTGTGTAATCTCCTTCTTTATTTAATAATTGTCTTGGTATTGATTGATATATCCCATCAGGGTCTGTTTATCCATATAGCCTGATTGTCTCCACAATAGTTTGCCTTTTCTAAAGAGCATCGTTGCAGGTACTCCTCTCAGTTGAAATTGGGTACTGTATTGTGCTACAATCGACTGGTTTTTATCAACGTCTATTTTGACAATTGTAATTTGATCTTCTAAAGTTCTTTTAACTTCTTCTAATACTGGTGCAAACATTTTGCAAGGACCACACCAGGTAGCAAAAAAGTTAACAAGAACTAATTGATCGCGTTCGATTAGTTCTTGAAAATTATTCATTCTGATTATTTATTTGTAGTTGAACAAGTTGAAGAACAGCTTCCGCCTTCAATAAGCGATAAGTTGGTATTCTTGATTGCTCCAAATCCGCCAATTATATCTATCATATTGTGGTATCCTCTTGCCTTAAGGATAGAGGCTGCTATCAAAGAGCGGTATCCTCCAGCACAGTGAATATAAAACTTCTCATTCGTAGGGAAATCAGCAATGTTTTCATTGATGTAATCTAATGGAGAATGTGTTAAGTCACTGTAATTTAAGTGAGCAGAGTTGTACTCTCCTGGCTTGCGTACATCAACAACTTTAATTGGATCAGTATTTAACTTCTCAGCAAATTCCTCAGCAGTGATTTGTTGTACAGTGTCATATTCATGTCCGTCTTCTTTCCAAGATTTGAATCCTCCTTTTAAGTATCCAAGGGTGTTGTCATAACCTACACGTGACAGTCTAATGATCGCCTCTTCTTCACGTCCCTCAGGAGTTATAAGCATGATAGGTTGTTTTATATCTGTAATTAAAGCACCTACCCAAGGAGCAAACTGACCATCAAGTCCTATGAAGATAGAACCAGGGATGTGGCCTGAAGCAAATTCGGCTGCTGGTCTAACATCTAATAAAAGTGCCCCAGAATCATCAGCTAATGCCTGAAACTCTTTAGAGTTAAGGGCTTTGTTGTTAGTAACTATAGTTTCTACATTCTCATACCCTTCTTTGTTTAATTTAACATTCAACGGGAAATAGGCAGGAGGTGGTAGTAAACCATCCGTTACTTCTTTAACAAATTCAGCTTCTGTCATATCAGCTCGTAAAGCATAATTTGTTTGTTTTTGATCTCCTAATGTACCTACAGTTTCTTTACTCAAGTTTTTACCACAAGCAGAACCTGCTCCGTGTGCTGGATAAACGATTACGTCATCAGCAAGCGGCATAATTTTGGTGCGCAAGCTATGGTACAAGGTAGCTGCTAATTGTTCTTGTGTTAAGTTAGCCGCTTTTTGAGCCAAGTCAGGTCGACCAACATCTCCTAAGAATAGGGTATCACCACTAAAGATTGCGTGATCTTTGCCGTTTTCATCTTTTAATAAGTACGTTGTACTTTCCATTGTATGCCCAGGAGTATGTAGGGCTGTAATAGTGATATTCCCAAGTTTGAATACTTCCCCATCTTTAGCTATATGTGCTTTATATGTCGGGTTTGCATTCGGCCCATATACAATAGGTGCATTTGTTTTTTCTGCTAAGGTGACATGTCCACTTACAAAGTCTGCGTGAAAGTGCGTTTCAAATATGTATTTGATTTTAGCGTTGTCTTTAGCAGCTCTATCTAAGTACGGTTGTACTTCTCTTAAAGGGTCAATGATTGCAACTTCTCCATTGCTTTCTATATAGTAAGCTCCTTGAGCTAAACATCCAGTATAAATTTGTTCTATTTTCATATCGTTGTTTATTTTTTTAAGTTAAGTAAAAGTAAGAAGTTGTTTTTAATAACACAGTAACTTAGGTTACAAACTATAAAAACACTTCTTTGATAAGTATGTAAATTGCCATAGTCAAGACAAAATAGCCAAAACCTTTTTTCAGGTTATTGTCAGGAACGAATCGGGTAAGGTAGATTCCTATAAAGATTCCAATGATTGATATTCCACTAAAAGTCAGTAGTAAAGTCCAATCAATCAAAGTATGTGAGAGATCGCCTAAAAAGCCAATTAAGGACTGTATGGCGACAATGCACAAAGATGTTCCTACGGCCATTCGCATTGGCATATTGGTAAATAAGACTAAAGCCGGTATAATTAAGAATCCTCCACCTGCCCCAACGGTACCCGCTAAAAGCCCAATCAATATTCCTTGAATGACAAGGTTAAATACACGAGGGTTGTCGTTTTGTATTTTTGAGGCCTTTGCAGGCTTAATCATTTTTGTAGCAGAAGTAAACATGACTAAGGCGAATAATACCATTAGAGCCATGTTTTTATCTATATTCCATGCTCCTATTGATATAAATGGGGGAATCAAGGGCAGCAAATAAGCGCGGGTGATAAAAACAGCAATAAGAGAAGGTATTCCAAATAAAACAACAGCTTTAAGATCTACTTTTTTGTCGATGTAGTTTTTTATTCCTCCGATTAATGCTGTAGTGCCCACAATAAATAGAGAATAAGCTGTCGCTACAAAAGGCTCTACTTTCATAATGTAAACTAGTATAGGCACAGTTAAAATAGATCCTCCACTTCCAATTAAGCCGAGTGAGACTCCTATTAACAATGCAAGACCATAGCCTATAAATGCTAAATTTTCCATATTGTAATTAAGGTTTTAGCAGCTCAATATATTTTCTGTTAAGTTGTATGATACCCTCGTTTTCCAGTGTTTTTAGTATTCTTGAGATGACAACTCTTGAAGTATTAAGTTCGTCCGCTAATTCTTGATGTGTATTATTAATAAAGCGACTATTGTATATCTTAGCTTTGTTTCTAAGTAAATTACACAGTCTTTCTTCCATGTTCAAAAATGCCAAGCTATCGATAGCTGTTAGCATTTCATTCATCCTATTGTTGTAGCTATTTAATACGAAGTTTCTCCAACTTTTGTATTTGACCAACCACTCATCCATTTTGCCAACAGGGACTAAGACAACACTTCCATCTCTTTCAGCAATGGATCTGACTTGACTTTTAGTTTCACCTAAACAGCAAGTGAGCGTCATGGCACAAGTATCACCTTCTTCAATAAAGTACAAGACTATTTCTCCCTCTCTCTGATCTTCTCTAATAATCTTGATAGCGCCAGATAACAACAAGGGAATTTTCTTGATGTATTCTCCAATTTCCATTAGTATTTCACCTTCTTTAAAATCTTTAATTGTTGAAACTTCAATAATTTCATCTAATAGTTTTTCCTCGAAAGTGTGACGATATTTGTTCCTTATTGCATGTTCCATAGAAATGTGGTAAATGGTTTAAAAGTCCTAATTTACTTTATTGAGATAATATAACAAAAGTATTGGAGTTTTTAATCCAAATAGCACATTAATGAGGGAGCCATTTTCTAATTAGTCCGTAGAACCACGTACCTAAAAGTGCGCCAATTATCGCTATCGCTATTGGATAGAAACCTGCACCTAATAAGGCAAACATTGGACCAGGACATGCGCCTCCAAGTGCCCATCCTAAACCGAAGAAAATACCGCCAATAAGATATCGAGGGATACTCTTTTCTTTTGGTGTAAATTCAATTTTATTTCCAGAAAAATCCTTAATATTTTTCTTTTTGATTATCAGAGTTGCAATAACGGCTATAGTTAAGGCTGTTCCCATAATCCCATACATGTGGAAGCTGTCAAACTGAAACATTTCATAGATTCTAAACCACGATGCTGCTCCTGATTTAAACATCCCTATTCCGAATAACATTCCTACTAATAAATATGCTAATTTTTTCATCTTGTATCGTTAATATAACTATTTGTGATTGTTTGTTTTTTTGTATTCCCTTTGAGTGAATGCTCTTGCTTAAAAGATAAAAGGGAATAAGATGTGAACCATAATAAGCCCACCGATGAAGAATCCAATAACCGCTATTAAAGATGGAAGCTGTAGATTGCTCAAACCACTAATAGCATGACCTGAGGTACAGCCACCTGCGTAGCGCGAACCAAACCCAACAAAGAAACCTGCGATAAGCAATAGTACAATGGATTTCACTGATGAAAATGCTTCGGTTCCAAATAATTCAGTAGGGATATATGATTTTCCAGCACTTTCAATGCCAAGTTCACTTAGTTTGCTTATTGTATTTTCACCTAATGGAACCGCTGCAGTGTCTATGCTTAAAAAATGATACGCAATAAAACCACCTAAAATAGTACCCACTAAAAATAACAAGTTCCACGTTTGTGCTTTCCAATTAAAACAGAAAAAATCACAACTTTTTCCTGCTCCCATCATTGAGCACATTGTTCTTAAATTGGATGAGAATCCGAAAGTTTTCCCCATTAAAAGTAATAGTATTAGGGTTATCGCGATGAATATTCCTCCAATATACCAAGGCCATGGTTGTAGTATCAAATCCATAATTTTTGATTAAGTAAATTAATATTGTAGCAAATGTCTTTAATATAAGTGAACTTAAATGTAACCTAAGATACAATACTCAAAAAAAAGTATTTCAAGTTTAATTAGGGCGATAGCTGTGGTTTTTGTAGTTTTATAGGTACATAAACAATATATCAAAAACTTTAAAATGTAGTATTATGAAAGATGCTAAACACAGAGTAGTTTTTCAACTGAACACAGATAATATTATCGAACAAAATGCTTTAGTTACTTATACTAATAATGTAAAAAAACATTGGGGAGATGATGTGGAAATTCACGTAGTTGTGCATGGACCTGGCATTGGTATGGTGAGAAAAAGTAAGTCTATGATCGAGGAGCCTATTAAGGCATTAATGCTTAAGGGAATTAAATTTTTTGCGTGTGAGAACACGATGAATGCTCGTCAGATTGACAAGGCTGATATCATGGAGAATGTTGGTTATGTTCCTTCTGGAGTGGTCTATATTATCGAACAACAAGAAGCAGGGTGGGCATACATAAAATGCAATTTATAATATAATTTTATTGTTGAGTTTTGCTTTTTATGTAAATATTGTCATTTACCTTTGTTTGTCTATTTTTCAATTTGATAGTGATGATATTTAATACAGATAAATTCTGCCAATATATTGGTGCAGAAGTTGTAGGCCATAGTACGCCTAATACCTTAGAAATAAACAATATATCTGTTGATAGTAGGTCTCTATTAAATGATGAACATACATTGTTTTTTGCACTTGTAGGTAAGAACCACAATGGGCATGATTATATAGCAGAGCTTATCGACATGGGAGTGAATTACTTTATTGTAAGTGAAGTCCCAGATGTATATGGAGAGAATGTTACCTTTTTTAAGGTTGAGAATACGTTAGCTGCTTTTCAGAAAGCAGCTTCTTTTCACAGGAGTAATTTTAGTTTACCAGTCATTGGTATTACTGGCAGTCGAGGGAAGACTGTTGTGAAGGAATGGCTCAATTTTTTATTGAGTGAGGATTACTCTATTATTAAAAGTCCAAAGAGTTATAACTCACAGACAGGTGTTCCTCTTTCTGTTTTTGGAATTGAAGAAAAACACAATCTTGGTGTTTTTGAAGTAGGTGTTTCTCTTTCAGGAGAAATGTCTCATTTAGAACCAATAGTCAAGCCGACGATTGGGATTCTTACGGCAATCACAGACGAGCATAATGATGGTTTCGATAGCTTAGAAGATAAAGTTCGCGAGAAAGCACTACTTTTTAAAGATGTGGAGGTCTTAATCTGTGAAGATGATCCTTTGATTAGGAAGTTTGTAGGAGAAGATAAGATTTTTGGCTGGAGTTTGGGGAATAAAGACGCGTTAATCTACGGCTCGTTGGATAATGCTTCTTTAACCATTACATATAAGAAAGAGGTTACTTTCAACGTTGAGGTACCTTTAGCTGATATTACTTCCGTGCAAAACATCATGACTTGTATCGCTACTATGTTGTACTTAGGGGATGATTATGATTTAATAGCAAAGAGGATTGGTCTTCTTTATCCTGTAGAGCTGAGGCTTCGACTTACTAATGGTGTGCATAATTGCTCTTTAATAGATGATGCCTATAGTGCCGATTATCAATCTTTAGTTATTGCTTTAGACTTTTTAGAAAAGCACAAGATTAACAAGAAAAAAACAGTGATATTATCAGATGTGTTTTTTAGTGGTAAGAATGAACATGAAGTTTATCTCTCTGTCATAGAATTGTTGCAAACAAATAATATTACTCGAGTTTTTGGAATTGGACAACAGATTAGCAAGTATTTGGCGGATTGTCCAAACACTTATCTTTATGAGACAACAGATGAGTTTCTGCAAAAGGTTTCTACAGATGAATTTCAAGAAGAAACTGTCTTAGTGAAGGGGGCGAGAGCTTTTCGATTTGATAGAATTGTAAGCTTTTTGGAAACTAAAACACATGAAACTGTTTTAGAGGTTAATCTAAATGCTCTGCGTCACAATTTAAACTTTTATCGTTCAAAGCTAAATGCTGGAACAAAAGTCATGGTCATGGTCAAAGCTTTTGGTTATGGAAGTGGAAGCTTTGAGATTGCGAAATTACTTTCACATGAAAATGTTGAGTACTTAGGTGTTGCTTTTGCAGATGAAGGTATTGAACTTAGAAAGTCTGGGGTGAAAACGAAGATTATTGTCATGAATCCTGAGATAAATGCCTTTTCTGCGATGATAGCTTATGACTTGGAACCTGAGGTATATTCTATTCGAGAGTTGCATGCTTTTTTGAAAGTAGCAAGAGAGCGAAACTGTTATCAGTATCCTGTTCACATAAAACTTGAAACAGGGATGCATCGCCACGGTTTTGTCAAATCTGAGTTAGCTGAATTGATAGATATCTTGCGTTATACTAATGTCGTAGAAGTGAAGTCAATATTCTCTCATTTATCTTCCAGTGATATGCCAGAGTATAAAGAATTCACATTGCAGCAAATTCATACTTTTAAGGAAAATGCTGATTATTTGTGTTCTTCTTTAGAGATTGAACCCATACGCCATATTTTAAACACGTCGGGGATTTATAATTTTGCCGAGTATCAAATGGATATGGTTAGGTTGGGTATAGGTTTGTACGGTGTAGGTAATGATGTACAAGAGATGAGTAAATTGCAGAATGTCAGTACATTGAAAACCAGAATTATGCAAGTTAAAGATATAGAAGATACTGAGAGTGTAGGGTATGGAAGAAGGTATCGAGCAAATGGTAGACGCACCATAGCAACGGTTCCAATTGGCTATGCAGATGGTATAAGTCGATCTTGGGGTAATGGTGTTGGTTATGTGTTAGTTAATGGATCGAAAGCAATGATAGTTGGTGCAATTTGTATGGATATGTTGATGGTAGATGTGACAAATCTCGAATGTAAAGAAGGTGATGAAGTAGTGATTTTCGGTGAAAAACTCCCCGTTACAATCATATCAGATGCTTTGAACACCATACCCTACGAGATTTTGACTAATATTGCACAAAGAGTTAAAAGAATTTTTTTTCAAGACTAAAAATGTTATATTTTTGCGAAGTAAGAATTTATTAATAACCGTAAAAAGAAAATAACTATGGGATTTTTAAAAGAGTTTAAAGAGTTCGCTGTAAAAGGGAACGTGATGGACTTAGCAGTTGGGGTAATCATTGGGGGAGCATTTGGTAAAATTGTAACAAGTGTTGTAAATGATGTAATCATGCCTGTTGTATCTGCGATTATTGGTACACCTGATTTTAGTAATATGTATTTAGTACTAAAAGGTGAAGCAGCCGATGGAGCTCCTTTAGCAGCAGCGAGAGGAATAGACGGTAATGTTGTTTTTGCTTACGGTAGTTTTATTACTGAGGTAATTAACTTTACATTATTGGCTTTATGTGTATTCTTGATGGTTAAAGGAATCAACAAATTGAGAAAAGCAGAAGAAGCAGCGGTGGAAGAAGCACCAGCAGTTGAAGAGCCAAAAGCTCCTTCACAAGAAGATTTGTTAGCTGAAATCAGAGATTTACTTAAAAATCAGAAATAAGATTTCTTTTGAGAATAAAGTTTTTAGAAAAGAGTGGTGCTTTAAGTACCGCTCTTTTTTGTTTATCTAATGTTTGTGTTTGGTATTTCACGTTGTGATTGAGTAATATAAAAATTAAGTATTTTTGCCTTTTAAAGAAAATTTTTGAAATGCCATTAATTCAAGTGATCGAACATTCAGCTGATGTTAAAGCCTATGTTTGGAAAGTAGAGGAGTCAATAGAGGAGTTGTTGGCTGGTTTGTGTTTAAGAGTAGAAACTCAAAAGCGTTTGCAAGGGATGAAATCGCAAGTACATCAAAAGGGGTTTTTAGCTATAAGACAACTTTTGAATGGAATTGGCTACAGTGATTTTGATTTGCTTTATGATGGAAATGGAAAACCTTATTTGATTGATGGGAAATTTATTTCAATCTCGCATTCATTTGAGTATGCTACTATCATTGTGGGTAATGTCTCTGTGGGTATCGATGTTGAAAAAATTAGAGAGAAGATATTTCGCATTGCAGAAAAGTTTTGTAATGACGAAGAACTTCTTTTTGTGGGCAAGAGTGAACATCCAATCAATGTTTTGACTAAGATATGGTGTGCAAAAGAAGCCATGTTTAAAATGTGTGATTCGAAGGGAATTAGTTTTAAAGATCATATGCATGTAACTCTCGATGGTAAGGCAAGTGTAAAAGGAGATAGTATTAATAAGGATTTTTGTTACTATACTGTTAATTTATCGGGCTTTACTTTAGTTTATGCAATTGAGCAGTTAAAGTAGTATTGTAAATTGTAATCTTTTTGTATTTTCGTCAAAATATTAAATGGTATATGGAGAATAATTTAGATTTTGCAACACCTGTTGCTTTAGAGTCAGAAGCAGTTAGAACACAATTCTATAAGAGAACTTATGGAAGTTTGGCTTTAGGGGTACTTCTATTTGTGATTTTTGAAGCTGTTTTATTAAACACGCCTTTAGTTGTAGATGGTATGATGTCATTTATGGTAGATACTAAGTACGCATGGTTAATGATTTTAGGAGCTTTTATGGGAGTTAGCTATATCGCTCAAAACTTAGCTTATAATTCTGCAAGCAAGCCAAAACAATATGCTGGTTACGCGTTGTATATTTTGGCACAAGCTTTTCTTTTTGTTCCTCTAATAGTAATAGCTGTTAGTAAAACAGGAGACTTTTCGCTTGTTTCTCAAGCAGGTGTAATGACTTTAGCGTTATTTGGTGGATTGACAGGAGTAGTATTTGCTACTAATGCGAATTTTTCAATCTTAAGATCAATAATAACAATTGGATCATTTTTAGCTTTAGGAGTTATAGTAGCTGGAATCTTGTTTGGATTTAGTATTGGTTTATGGTTTTCTTTTGCTATGGTTGCCTTAGCATCTGCAGCTATTTTATACGATACTTGGCAGGTTAAAAATAAGTTTGCGGCAGATCAATATGTTGCAGCTTCTTTGTCTTTATTTGCCTCTCTGATGCTGTTATTGTGGTATATCCTAAATATACTAACTGGTAGAAATAATTAATATAAAAAAATATAAGTTACATTTGAACCACATTATAGCTATAATGTGGTTTTTTTATAGTAAATAGATAATAAGTGATCTCATGTTTGATTTCTTTTTTGGGGTGTATAAAGATGCTCCATTGTTACAAATTGTATTAGAGTCCATCGTTTTTCTTTTTGGAATATTAAGTGTATGGTATGCGGGAAAAGAGAATATTTTAGTTTATCCTACCGGAATAATAGCTACTGTTATTAGTGTTTATCTTTTATACGTAGCTGGTTATTTGGGTGATATGATTTTGAATGGATACTATTCAATTATGAGTGTATTCGGTTGGTATAATTGGTCACGGGTAGAGAACAATGAAAAAGTTTTAAAGATAAGTAGAACTAATTCAAGAGAGAAAGTCATCGGTTTAGCTATCTTTTTAGTAACTCTTGTTGTTATTTACGTTGTTTATACTTTAGTTGGCAATAAGATTGAACCAGAGAATTACATTGATATTTTTACTTCAGGTGTGTTCTTTACGGGTATGTATTTTATGGCTTTAAAGAAGATAGAGAATTGGACTTTATGGATTTTTGCTGATCTTATTTCTATACCTCTTTATGCTTATAGAGGTCTGGGGATTTTAGCGGTTCAATTTGCTATCTTTACAGTAATGGCTACGATGGCTTATATTTCGTGGTATAAAATTTTGGAAAATGATAAGAGAAATAATTGAAAAGGAATGTGATTTTAAAGCAGTTCGAAGTGGTGGTGCTGGAGGTCAGCATGTAAATAAAGTATCTTCAAAAGTTGTACTTTTTTGGAATGCAAAGTTATCTCAAGGTATCACTAACGAAGAGAGGGAACTTCTTTTTGAACGTCTGAAAAATAGATTTAATAAAGAAGGAATCTTGATTATTGAAGCAGATACTACACGTAGTCAAATTAAGAATAGAGAAATAGTTATCCAAAAGCTTTTTGACTTGTTGAGTAAAGGATTAGCAACTCAAAAAGAGAGAAAGGCAACAAAAACACCTAAACGCATAGTGCAAAAGAGAAAGGAAACAAAGGAAAAAATCTCACTAAAGAAAGCTTTGCGAAAGCGTATTTTTTAATGATTTGATAATATAGAATAGCAAATTGATAATGATTATCTAACATTCAAAAAGGGGATTAACAGTATTATTGGTATAGAATATTTAAGCGAATAAATAGATGATACCGAAGATAATACACCTGTGTTGGTTTGGAAAAAAACCATATTCTGATAAAGTACAAATGTGTTTAAACTCATTTCACAAGTATTTACCTGAATACGAGATTATGTTTTGGAATGAAGACAACTTTGATGTAACTGAGCTAAAATTTGTCCAGGAAGCCTATGCTGAGAAGAAATATGCTTTTGTATCTGATGTTTGTCGATTACACGCTTTAAAATTGCATGGAGGAGTTTATTTTGATACTGATGTTGAAGTGCTTCAAGAGTTGGATTCTTTTTTAGACTTTAGCTTTTTTTGTGGTTTTGAATCGGATAAACTTTTAAGTACCGCTGTTATTGGTGCGGTTCCAAATCACCCAATTATAAATGAATTATTAGATTTTTATAGTAATAAGACTTTTTATAGAAAGTACCACCCTTATAAGAAATACTACACTACGCCGAATACAATTCACGTCACTAAGAAGATTAAGGAAAAAGGTTTAGTATTAGAGGATAGGATGCAGAGGTTAGCAAATAATGTAGCTATATTTCCCACTTCGTATTTTAGTCCTATATGTACAAAAACAGGTGTATGTCATTTAACAGATAATACCTTTACAATTCACCATTTTACTGGTTCGTGGCAAGGTGGTAAAAATCGCAAGGAATGGATAAAGTCTTTCTTTGGTTTGTAAATGAAAGAAGAGTGCCTATATTTGCAACATAAAATCTCAAAGGGGTGCCTTACGGCTGAGATCATACCCATAGAACCTGGGCGGGTAATGCTGCCAAGGGAGTAAACAACATTTCTTTGTTGTAATGGAATAAGTGTAATTATTAATCAATAGAAATAATTGCCCCTTTTATTTGTGAAAAATACTTTTTTTACGAATGAAAAATAAATTTTCAAAATCATTTTTAGTGTGTGGCCTTGCCATAAGTCTACCTGTATTAGGGGTGGCTCAAGACAAAGTAGTAAATGATAGCATTCAGCATACTGCCTTGAATGAAATCGTGTTGTCAGCTACTCATATTGATGAGAAAACACCTATCGCTTTTACAAATGTTAGTAAACGCGAATTAAGCAAACGCAATTTGGGTCAAGATATCCCTTCATTGTTAGGTCTTTTGCCATCTGTTGTTACAACTACTGATGCTGGTGCTGGTATAGGGTATTCAAGTTTTCGAGTTAGGGGGTCTGACGCTACTCGTGTCAATGTGACCTTGAATGGTATTCCTTATAACGATGGTGAGTCTCAAGGATCTTTCTGGGTGAATATGCCTGATTTTACTTCTTCTGTACAAAATATCCAATTGCAAAGAGGTGTTGGTACATCAACTAATGGAGCTGCGGCATTTGGTGCAAGTTTAAACCTTAATACAGATGAGTTTTCACATGAAGCTAATGGTGAAATTTCAAATAGCTTTGGTAGTTATAATACAAGGAAATCAACTGCTAAGTTTAGTACAGGGTTAATCAACAACAAATTTGAGTTGGCAGGTAGATTGTCTGATATGAAGTCAGATGGATATATCGATAGAGCCTCGGCAGATATGAAATCATACTTTTTACAAGGGGCTTATGTGGGTGAAACTACTATGATTAAAGCACTGGTTTTTGGCGGTAAGCAAAAAACGTATCAAGCATGGAGTGGAGTTTATCAAGATGACCTTGATAAATACGGTAGACGTTATAACCCTGCAGGAAAGTATAAGGATGATAATGGAAACGAGCAGTTTTATAAGAATGAAACGGATAACTATATTCAAAAACACTATCAACTTCACTGGACTGAAAGATGGAACGACGCATGGTCTTCTAACGTCTCTTTGCATTATACGAAGGGAGATGGTTATTACGAAAATTATAAAAAGAAGCAAGATTTAGAAAGTTATGGACTATCTCCTGTAATAGTTGACGGGAAGGATATTCGCGAGAGTGACTTGATAAGACGCAAACACTTGGATAATCACTTTTATGGAATGGTTTTCAATACCAAGTACGCTACGGATAAGCTTAGTGTAGTTTTAGGTGGAGGAGCGAATAAGTACGAAGGTGATCACTTTGGAGAAATACTATGGGTAAAGGAAGCGGTAAAGCATTCGTACAAACAGGAATATTATCGCGATGATGCTGTTAAAACAGATATGAATTTCTATGCTAAAGCAACTTGGCAATTTGTTGATAAATGGAGTCTGTTTGGAGATATGCAGTATAGAAGGGTTACCTATGAAGCTAATGGAATTGAAACAGGGCTTGTAAATGACAAGTTTAACTTCTTTAATCCTAAAGGAGGAGTAACTTACCAATTGGATAATCAGAATCAGTTTTACTTTTCTTATGCTCGTGCAAATAGAGAGCCGAATAGAAAAGATTATGAAGGACTTGGAAAGCCCAAAGCGGAGAAATTAAATGATTATGAATTAGGATGGCGTCACAAAGGAGAGAGAGCCTCAATCAATGTGAATGCTTATTTGATGGATTATAAAGATCAATTGATACTTACAGGAGAAATCAATGACGTAGGGGGGATGTTGAGAGCTAATAGTGGTGATAGTTATAGACTTGGACTTGAGGTCGAAGCAAATGTAAAAGTCTTAGATAAAGTGTATTGGTCTCCGAGTTTAACTATAAGCACAAATAAGAATAAGAACTTTAAGACAAACATAGACGAACAATCAGTTAATTTAGGAACAACTAATATCGCTTTTTCTCCTGATTTTATAGCGTCGAATACACTGACTTATCTGCCTATAAAGGGTATGAGTGTTTCTTTGTTAACTAAGTTTGTAGGGGAGCAATATATGGCTAATATAGATGCTAAAGAGTCTAAGTTGGATTCCTATTTTATTAATGATTTAAATGCGACCTACGAGTTCCCTATTAAAGGATGGGTAAAGTCTATAGGGGTATCAGTTTTAGCAAATAATATTTTTAATGTCAAGTATATATCAAATGGATATTATGATACTGATTGGGGACCTGCTTATTATTCCCAAGCAGAGTTTAATATTTTAGGGGGGGTAACAATTAAGTTTTAAAACGCTGAAATAAGAGTTGTGGATTAATAAAAGAAAGAGGTTTAAAAAACCTCTTTTTTTTATTAATAGTTTACATAGATAACGTCTCCTTGTTTCTTGGTAGGATACGCCTTTAAAGCATATTCAAGCTTTATACCTACAGGTCTCCCCCAAGCTCCTGTAGCTATATCGTAATAAACTTTTTCTCCATTGTGCAGATGTGTTGCAGTACAATAGAAAAATGTTTTGCGAGTAGGGTCTTGAATAAGTATGGAAGAACCATCTGCTTGTATATGGTGATTGGGGCAAGTTAGTTCATAACTGTAATATTCATTCATTCCATTTGACGAGTAAATAGCTACACCTGAAATACCTGCTTGAGCTGACCGATCTACGTAGACTCCACCTGGATATCTTAAGTTATCAGCATAGGATAAGGGAATACTTAAACTTACATTCTGACTTGGTAGATAGGGATTTGAATTATTGATATCACTTTTTGAACAGCTTGTTATTAAGATTATTGTGGTAAAAAGCACTAATGTTTTTTTCATTGTCTAAATATTTGTAAAACAAATTTAATTATTTAACTTTGACAAAGTGTTGAAGGACACAGTTAATAACATAGAAACGTAAAAAAAATACAATATTGTAAGAAATCCCGTATTTATGGGATTTTTTCTATTTATATAAACCATTAATTATGAGTAAGATTTCGTATTATACTGCTGAAGGACTAAAGAAATTGAAAGACGAATTAGAGCAGTTAAAAAGTGTTGAGCGTCCGAAGGCTTCTCAAGCAATTGCTGAAGCTAGGGACAAGGGAGATTTATCGGAAAATGCGGAGTACGATGCAGCTAAGGAAGCACAAGGTTTATTGGAACTTAAAATTGCTAAATTAGAAGAAGTTGTTGCTAGTGCAAGATTAATTGATGAATCACAGTTAGATAACTCTAAAGTGTTAGTATTATCTAAGGTTAAGATCAAAAATCAGGCGAATGGAATGCAAATTACATATACATTAGTTGCAGAAAGTGAAGCTGATTTGAAAACTGGAAAGATATCTGTTACTTCACCTATAGGTAGAGGACTTTTAGGTAAGAGTGTAGGAGATGTTGCTGAAATTCAAGTTCCAAATGGAATTATGAAGTTTGAGATTCTTGAGATAGGTAGAGATTAATTAAAAAGATATTAATATGAGCTCAATATTTACAAAGATTATAAGTGGGGAGTTGCCTGCTTATAAAGTGGCAGAGGATGATAATTTCTTAGCTTTTTTGGACATTAATCCTAATGCTAAAGGTCATACTTTGTGTATTCCGAAGAAAGAAATAAATAAGATCTTTGACATGGATGAGGATCATTATTTAGAGCTAATGAAGTTTTCGAGAAAAGTGGCTATAGCTTTAGAAAAAGCAATACCATGTAAGCGAGTTGGTATGGCTGTTGTCGGTTTAGAAGTTCCTCATGTTCATGTGCATCTAATCCCTTTACAAGAAATGGATGATATGCGCTTTACTAAGAAGGAGAAATTAACGACAGCTGAATTCGAGCAAGTTACTGAAGCTATTAAAGCTGCCTTGTAAGGGAATTGAGTTTCTAATAAAAACAAAAAAGTCGATAATTTCTTATCGACTTTTTTGTTTTTTATATGTCAAGCAGAAAGTTGTGCCTTTGCCTACTTCTGAGTGATAAACTTTAATTTTTCCACTTTGAAATTGCTCTACTATTCTCTTGGTAAGTGATAGTCCTAATCCCCAACCTCTTTTCTTGGTTGTATAGCCTGGCTCAAATATTTTTGAGTGAAGTTTCTTTGGGATCCCACTGCCCGTGTCCGTAATGAATATGTTTACAGTTTTGTTGTTATCCTGTATGAGAATGTCTAACTTACCTATACCTTTCATTGCATCAATGGCGTTTTTGATTAAGTTTTCAATTGTCCAACTGTGAAGCTCTTTGTTTAGAGGAATCATAATTGGGTAGTCAGGTAGGTTGATTGTATATTCAATTTGTTTAGAATTTCGAGGACTGAGATACTCAAAAGTCTTTCTTGTTTCTTCTACAATATCGTAGGGACTAAGTTGAGGTTTAGATCCTATTTTAGAAAAGCGATCAGCAATTGTTTGCAAGCGAGCTACATCCTTGTGAATTTCTGATGTAATCTGCTCATCTACGTTTTCAAGCTTCATTATCTCAATCCATCCGAGTAGGGAAGATAGTGGAGTTCCAATTTGATGCGCTGTTTCTTTGGCCATACCTGTCCAAAGCTTATTTTGCATAGCACTTCTATGGCTCCTATAAAAATTGAAGATAAGTACAGAGAAAAATAGAAATACTAAAACTAATGATATTGGATAGTATTTGAGTTTAGTTAATAGGGATGAGTTACCATAATATAAATATTGGATTTCATCACCTATTTTTACTTCCATCGGAGTATTTTGTGATTTTAATTTCTTTAAGTAATCCTGCGCTTTCTTAGGGTTGTTTACTATTCGTTCATCTACATTAATAAAGGATAGTATACTGTCTTTTTCAGTAGTTTGTACAATTGGAATAGTCTTGTTCTCTGTCAGAATAAGAAGAGAGAGTCCTAAACTTGTATCGCTTAGTTTCGCATTGTATAATGTATTGGTCGTTTCCGCCCAGATGTTCATTTTAATACGTTCTTCTTCTTTGTACATTTGGAAGAAGGTATAAGTATTCCACAAAATTAGTACAAGAGTGAAAAAAGCTGCTGTTACAAGAAGCCAACGTATTATTTCCTTTTTGTTATTCAATTGCGTATTATTATTAGCGTATATAAAAGTATGTAAATTAAACGAGAAAGTTCTTTTAGAATTGTATCCTTATAAAATTTTCCCTTTCTAAAAGCTTTTGTAAATTTACTACTTTACAAAAATATAACATTATGAAGACTATAAAACCAAGTGATATTAGCGTAGTGGAACTACAGGGTTTCTTACAGAGTTCTGTTGGCCCTCGTCCTATTGCGTTAGCTAGTACTTTGGATGCTGATGATAAGCCCAATCTTTCCCCTTTTAGCTTCTTTAATTTGTTTAGCGCTAATCCTCCCATTTTGGTATTTTCACCTTCGAGAAGGGTAAGGGATAATACATGTAAGCATACATTATTCAATGTACAAGCGACAATGCAAGTAGTTATAAATGTCGTGACATATGATATGGTACAGCAAACTTCTTTGTCAAGTACTGAGTATAAGGATGGTGTTAATGAATTTATTAAGGCAGGTTTTACCATGATTCCATCGGACGAGGTTAGGCCATTTAGAGTTAAAGAAAGCCCAGTGCAGTTTGAATGCATTGTGCAAGAGGTAATTGGTTTAGGAAATGAAGGAGGAGCTGGTAATTTAGTGATTTGTGAAGTTGTCAAAATGCACATTGATGAGCGTATCCTGACTAGTGATGGGAAAATAGATCAAACTAAATTAGACTTAGTTTCTCGCATGGGGGGCAATTGGTACTCACGAGCTAATGAGGGGATGTTTGAAGTAGAAAAACCTTTGACCACATTGGGAGTAGGAGTTGATGTTATACCACGCGAAGCTTTGGATAGTGGTGTTTTTAATGGAAATGACTTGGGGATTTTAGGCAATGTAGAGCACTTGCCAAGAGAAGAAGATATTTTGAAATTCGTAGAGTCAAATAATGAATTAAGTGATATCTTGCAAGGTGGAAATGTAAATGATAAATTTGCATTGGCTAAAAAGTATTTAGAAGAAAATAATGTACCTTTGGCTTGGAAAACCATACTGGCAAAATAGTTAATAAAAAACGAGGAAAATATTTATACAATGGAAGTTACAGGAAGAATCAAATTGATTGGACATATTCAAGATATTAGTTCAAGTTTTAGAAAAAGAGAGGTTGTCGTAACAACAGATGAGCAGTATCCACAACATATTATGATTGAGTTTACTCAAGATAGAGTTAGTTTGTTAGATACATTTCAAGTTGGAGAACCTGTTCGTGTTTCAATTAATTTGAGAGGAAGAGAATGGGTAAGCCCACAAGGTGAAACGAGATACTTCAATACAATTCAAGGATGGAGAATTGAGAAAGCTGCTGCTGGACAACCAGGTCCTGATATGCAACAAATGCCTAATCAAGGATTTGGTGGTAATAATATGAACCAAGGTGGTTTTGCAAATCAAGGTCAACAGAACCAGGGATTCCAACAACAGCAAACACAACAAGGTGGTTTTAACCAAAGTAATGATGGTTCTCAGTTTAACAATCAACAAGGTGGGTTTAATAATCAAGCTCAACAAGGTCAAGGTTTCCAACAGCAACAAACGCAACAAGGTGGTTTTAATCAAGGAAACCAAGGAATGTATGCTCAGAATCAAGGTCAAAACCAATTTAATCAATTTGGACAACAGAATACAGGAAATCAGTTTCCGCCTGCTTCAAGCTATAATGAAGAGGAACACGATGATTTACCTTTTTAATTAAAATAGAAAGTCCCTGAGTTAACCTTAGGGACTTTTTTTACCTTTTTTTAAATGATTACTCTCTTAAATGAACATTACCTAAGTTTTCCAGATGTTGATCAAGCTCATGAATCAGGCATACTTGCCTTAGGTGGAGACCTTTCTCCAGAAAGATTAGTGTTGGCTTATAACTCTGGTATTTTCCCTTGGTTTGAAGACGGTGAACCTATTACTTGGTGGGCACCTAACCCGCGTATGGTTTTGTTTTTTGATAATTTAATCATTTCTAAGAGCATGCGTAATGTCTTGAATAGAGGTTCATTTCGCATTACCATGAATACTTGCTTTAGAGAGGTAATCACGAATTGTCAAAGTATTAAACGCGTAGGGCAAAATGGTACCTGGATTACGGATGATATGATCGAGTCTTATTGTACTTTACACGAGATGGGAATTGCTAAATCTTTTGAGGTTTGGCAGGATGGCAATTTGGTTGGTGGGTTATATGGAATTGATTTAGGCCATATCTTTTGTGGAGAGAGTATGTTTTCGAAGGTTTCTAACGCAAGTAAGGTTGCTTTTATTTACTTAAGTCAATATCTCCAGTCAATGGGATACAAACTCTTAGATTGTCAAGTTTATAATGATCATTTGAGCAGTTTAGGCGCAATAGAAATTCCACGAGATGTTTTTATGGAATACTTACTTCAAGGTTAGTCCTTTTTCTCAATTGCTTTCTTCATTCTGTTGATAAGTATTAGTTTTTATATCTTTTTTCTTTTTTTGTTGATAACTAATGTGTTTGTGCTTTATTAGTGTTGATAACTACTTTATATCTGTTGATAAGTGCTCTTTTAACCCCTATAAAATGTTGATAACTCTTTATTCGTGTTTATAAACTCCCTTTTTATTGTTTATAAATGAAGTATTGATGTTAATAAGTTAAGAGGTTAGATCTCACAGGAGACCTATTCTTTTGTGTAAAATAATTCCCCTGTGAAATTCTTACTCATGTCTTAGAGGTATAGTTCCTTTCCCATTTCTATAAATTCTTCTGACTTTTCACGCATTCCTTGCTCTGCTGTATCTCTAATCTCTTGTGATATTTTCATAGAGCAGAACTTAGGTCCACACATTGAACAGAAGTGAGCTACCTTCGCACCATCTGCAGGTAGTGTCTCGTCGTGAAATTCTCTTGCCGTATCAGGATCTAGTGATAAGTTGAATTGATCTTCCCATCTAAACTCAAAACGTGCTTTACTTAGCGCATTATCTCTGTATTGTGCTCCTGGATGCCCTTTGGCTAAGTCTGCAGCATGTGCCGCAAGTTTATAGGTAATCACTCCATCTTTTACGTCTTTTTTGTTCGGTAGTCCTAAGTGTTCTTTGGGAGTAACATAGCACAGCATGGCTGTTCCATACCAACCTATCATTGCCGCTCCAATGGCTGAAGTGATGTGATCATATCCTGGTGCAATATCTGTAGTTAATGGTCCTAATGTATAAAAGGGTGCTTCTCCACAATCGCGTAATTGCTTTTCCATGTTTTCTTTAATCATGTGCATAGGTACATGTCCTGGTCCTTCTATCATGACTTGTACATCGTGTTTCCAAGCGATTTTGGCTAATTCTCCTAAGGTTTCTAATTCTGCAAATTGTGCTGCATCATTAGCATCAGCAATTGAACCTGGCCTTAAACCATCCCCTAAGGAGAAAGCGATATCGTACTTTTTCATGATCTCGCAGATTTCTTCAAAATGGGTATATAGAAAATTCTCCTTATGGTGAAACAAACACCACTTTGCCATTATAGATCCTCCGCGGGACACTATGCCTGTCACTCGATTAGCAGTGAGGTGTATGTAGCGCAGTAGTACGCCTGCATGAATGGTGAAATAGGACACGCCTTGTTCAGCTTGTTCGATTAGGGTATCTTTGAATATTTCCCAAGTTAGATCTTCTGCTATCCCTTTTACTTTTTCTAAGGCTTGATAAATTGGTACTGTACCTATAGGGACAGGTGAGTTGCGTATTATCCACTCTCTTGTTTCGTGAATGTTTTTACCTGTTGATAAGTCCATTATGGTGTCCGCGCCCCAACGACAAGCCCATACTGCTTTCTCTACTTCTTCTTCTATAGAAGATGTAACTGCGCTATTTCCAATGTTTGCATTGATTTTAACTAAGAAATTACGACCAATAATCATGGGTTCGCTCTCTGGGTGATTGATATTGTTTGGAATGATAGCGCGTCCACTGGCTATTTCTTCACGGACAAATTCTGGAGTAATAAAATTTTTAGGAGTATTAGCGCCAAAGCTATTGCCTTGATGCTGCTGCTTCATAGCTGAGGTAGCTTTGTTTAGCTGTTCTATTCTTTGGTTTTCTCTGATAGCTACGTATTCCATCTCAGGTGTGATTATTCCCTGTTTAGCATAGAATAATTGAGTTACGTTAGCTCCTTCTTTAGCCACTTTAGGGTTGTGTCTAAATTCGAAGTGCAAATGATTGAGTTTTTCATCTGCCAATCTTGCTTTGCCGTACTCTGAAGTGATTGATCTTAGAATATCTACATCCTCTCTGTCTATGATCCACTGTTCTCTTAGGCGTGGTATTCCTTGGCGGATATCGATTGTAATGTTTGGATCTGTGTAGGGGCCAGAAGTGTCGTATACTGTGACGGGGGGATTGTGTTCTGTGGTTCCATTGGAGAGTTTAGTGTCGCTTAGTGAGATTTCTCTCATTGCTACTTGAATAGGGTAGATCGTTCCCTTGATATACACTTTTTTTGAGTTGGGAAAAGGCGTCTGTGAAATGCTGTGTTGTTCCATTGTCTTATTTAGTTTAATGAGTAAATACTTGTTAGATTGAATGGAACCACTTGATTGTAGTACGTGTGATTATTAGGTATATCCTTACTTATAGACAATTGCTGCATGGGTGAGATAGTATTGACGTTAGTAGACCTATTGACCTTTACAGTTCTCTGTCTTTGTATTGCAGTAAGGCTTACAGTAAGCTGTTTGCAAGTGAATCGTTCGTCACAGAAAAACGGTACGCTGTGTTTATAGATTTTAAGTTCCATTCCTTTTGTTCTTATGAGATATAACTTTAGGAATGGCTACAAGAAGGCACGGTCGTACCTATTTAATGAAGTCATCTTACTTTTCCCTACGCTAGTATTAACCAGATCAGGTTCAAAGGGTGAAGTCTCAGCCTACAATTTGTGTAGACACCCCTAAAGCTTGAGGCAAATATAGCCATTAATCATTAGCAAACAAATTACCCGCTTGTTCCTCATCGGCCAAATAAAAAACGCTGAGAACTAATCTCAGCGTTTCTATTTATATTTTTTCTGCATAAAGAATATAGTATCTTGGAGTAAACCACCTCAAGAGAGGTCTGATACCTAACTTTTTGATTGGGTGTGTCCACATATCTCTATCGATGATCTTATATCCTGCTTTTTGTACAAGCCAATCTAATTGCCAAGGTTCAAATTCGTGATAATGTCTGTCTAACATATCCGTTTTACTTCTATAGGCAGTGCTAAACCACAATCTCAACGGAACTGATATTACAATTTTATTAGCCTTACATGATTTAAGTACTGTATAAGGATTTAGTAAGTGTTCTAAAATTTCAAAAGCCGTTAAGACTTCGTAATCTCTATTTGTTAAAGCACTCTGATCTTCATCTAAATCTTCTCCGGTGGTATTGATAACTTTGAATCCACTTTCTTGCATAATTTTAGAAAGCGGATTAACTACCCCTAAGTCTAGAATAGTTGAGTCTTTCGCAATATGTTTATTGACAAACTCCATTGTCTTTCTAAATCTCTTACTTGGATATGTTTTTTCGTACATGGTATTTTAAACGAACTGAATTGTATTAAGCTTCTGCTGGTATAGTTTTACTTTTCGATATTTTGTTTACGATAATAGCGATAGCTCCATCTCCCATAACATTACATGCTGTTCCAAAACTATCCATAGCGATATAAAGTGCAATCATTAAACTTTGTTGCTCCATATCGAATCCTAAGATAGAGGCTAATACACCTAATGAAGCCATAATAGCACCTCCTGGTACTCCTGGTGCAGCTACCATAGTGATTCCCAACATAAAAATAAATCCAACCATGAGGGTAAAATCAACTGTTTGACCTTGTACCAACATCAATGCAATAGCACATGCAACTATCTTCAAGGTACTTCCAGCTAAGTGAATGGTTGCACATAGAGGTACTGTAAATCCTCCAATTTTTGGATCGACATTATTTTTTATTGTCTGCTCTAATGTAATTGGAATTGTTGCAGCAGAAGATTGTGTTCCTAAAGCAGTGAAGTAGGCGGGTAGCATATTCTTCATCAGCTTGAAAGGATTTTGTTTACTTATTGTACCTGCAATTACATATTGGAATACTAATACAAAGACGTGTAGGATAAAGATCACTCCGATTATTTTTACAAACGTATCCAGTACAACGAATACTTGACCGTTATAAGTCATATTCAAGAATATACCGAATATAAACAGCGGTAAGAAGGGAATGATTGCTTTATTGATAACAGACATAATGATGCTCTGAAAGTCGTTAAAAACACCCTCTAAATACGTGAAATTACCTTTTGATATTCCTATTCCTAACAGAAAAGAGATAACGAGAGCACTCATAACGTCAAACATGGGGGGCATAGCGATATCAAAATAAGATTCCAAGTTCTTAGTAGATTCTGTGATATTGCCCAGCTGTTCAGTGGCTAAAATATTAGGGAAAGTAGTAATACTTACTCCATACGAGATAAATCCAGCGAATAGCGTAGAGCTATAAGCAATGGCGGTGGTAATTAATAAAAGTTTACCGGCATTTTTACCAATATTTCCAATTGCTGGTACTATTAGACCAATGATGATCAGGGGAACAATAAATTTTAAAAATCCTCCGAAAACACTATTAAAAGTGCTGAATATTCTCCCAATTGATTCTGGGAGGCGGTTACCTAACACGCTACCTAACACGATAGCAATAATAATCTGTATTAATAGGTTGTTTTTTAAAAATTTCATAATAAAAACTAGTTGTGCTTGGTAAAAGTAATAAAAAAAAGCCTCAGAATTAACTGAGGCTTTTATAAATATTGCTAAAAGGTTGTTGATTAACCTAAAGAAGCTCTTTTGAATCCAGTGATTTCTACACCAAAACCTTTCACGTATTCTCCAACTTTTTTAGACTCATCTTTAATAAAGTTTTGGTCTAATAAAGCTTTCTCTTGATCTAAAGTAGTGTTGTCACTGATGAAACGTTGAATTTTACCAGGTAAAATTCTATCCCAAATATTTTCTGGTTTACCTTCAGCTTTTAATTCAGCTTTAGCATCTTCTTCCGCTTGTTTTAATACTTCGTCAGTAATTTGAGCGTAAGAAATATATTGAGGTACATTTTTAAGAGTTTTTCCTAAACGTACTAATTCTTCATTTTCTTTTACGATAACAGCAATACGAGCTTCAGTTTCTTTAGCTACGAACTCTGGATCGAAATCTTTGTAAGACAATGTTTCAGCTCCCATAGAAGCAACTTGCATAGAGATATCTTTTCCTAACTCCTCAGCTTTTGCAATTACAGCAGATAAAGCAGTGATAGCAGCAATTTTGTTACCGTGGATGTAAGTACCGATATAAGCTCCTTCTAAAACTTCGAAAGATCCGATTTCAATTTTCTCACCGATAACTCCAGTTTGCTCGATTAACTTGTCAGCTACAGTCATACCTTCAAATTCAGAAGCTAAGAATTCTTCTTTTGTGTTGAAGTTGATTGCTTTTTGAACCATTTCTTTTGCAAGAGCAACGAAAGAATCATTTTTACCTACGAAGTCAGTTTCACAGTTTAATGTGATAACAACTCCTCTAGTTTTAGTATCATTTACGTAAGAAATAGCTACTCCTTCGCTTGACTCACGGTCAGAACGGTTAGCAGCAACTTTTTGTCCTTTTTTACGTAACACTTCGATAGCTTTATCGAAGTCACCTTCAGCCTCTACTAAAGCTTTTTTACAGTCCATCATTCCGGCACCTGTAATTTGTCTTAGCTTGTTTACTTCTGCAGCAGTAATATTTGCCATTGTTCGTTGTATTAAATAGTTAATAAAAAAAGTCGTTATCGACAGCGCTTACAAAAGTAGACAACTATCAGCATAACGACTTTATGATATTGTTAAAAAATTATGCTTTAGGAGCATCAACTTTAGCAGCTGCTGCTTCTTCTTTTTCAGATTTTCTTTCTGCATTACCTTCGATAATAGCAGAAGTAACTAAAGATAATATTTTTTCAATTGATTTAGAAGCATCATCGTTTGCTGGGATAACGAAATCAACTTGACGTGGGTCAGAGTTAGTATCTACCATAGCGAAGATCGGAATGTTTAATTTTTGAGCTTCTTTAATCGCAATGTGTTCAGCTTTGATATCAACTACAAATAGAGCAGCTGGTAGACGAGTCATGTCAGCAATAGAACCTAAGTTCTTCTCTAATTTTGCGCGTAGACGTTCAACTTGTAAACGCTCTTTCTTAGAAAGAGTCATAAATGTACCGTCTTTTTTCATTCTATCGATTGAAGCCATTTTTTTAACAGCTTTACGAATAGTAACGAAGTTTGTTAACATACCACCTGGCCATCTTTCAGTGATGTAAGGCATGTTAGCTGCAGCTGCTTTTTCAGCTACGATGTCTTTCGCTTGCTTTTTTGTAGCAACGAAAAGGATTTTTCTTCCTGATGCAGCGATTTTTTTCAAAGCTTCATTAGCTTCTTCAATTTTAGCTGCAGTTTTATATAGATTGATAATGTGAATACCATTACGCTCCATATAGATGTAAGGAGCCATATTTGGGTCCCATTTTCTAGTCATGTGTCCGAAGTGAACACCTGCTTCTAGTAATTCTTTAACTTCTACTTTGTTTGCCATTTTTGTAATAGTTTACGTTCTGTTACTTTAGCAATGGATGAGTAGCGAGGATAAATTCGGTCCCAACCATTTAGATGCTAAACTACCTCTTGCCTCGGCAAGTGGGCAACAAAAACTTAGATTTTTTAATAATATGTAAATATTAACGTTTAGAGAATTGGAATCTCTTACGAGCTTTCTTCTGACCGAATTTCTTACGCTCAACCATACGTGGGTCACGTGTAAGTAATCCTTCTGGTTTTAAGATTGCTCTGTTTTCAACTTCTACTTCACACATTGCTCTTGCAATTGCCATACGCACTGCTTCAGCTTGTCCTGTAGTTCCTCCTCCGTATACATTTACTTTGATATCAAAGTTCTCAGCATTCTCAGTCATTGCTAGAGGCTGTAAAACTTTGTACTGTAATGTACCAGTTGGGAAATAAGTTTTAAAATCTTTTTTGTTTACTGTGATGTTTCCTGTTCCTTCTGAAACATAAACACGAGCCACAGCAGTTTTTCTTCTACCGATTTTGTGAATAACTCCCATTACTTAATTTCGTTTAAATTAACGGTTTTAGGTTGTTGAGCTTCGTGTTTGTGCTCAGCACCTACATTTACATTTAGATTACGGAATAATTGTGCTCCTAATTTGTTTTTAGGCAACATTCCTTTTACTGCTTTCTCGATCAATAATGCAGGGTTTTTTTGTTGCATTACTTTAGCAGTTAATGATCTTTGTCCTCCTGGGTAACCTGTGTGACGGATGTAAGTCTTGTCATCTAATTTGTTACCTGTTAGGTTGATTTTTTCTGCGTTGATAACGATTACGTTGTCTCCACAGTCTACGTGCGGTGTGTAATTTGTTTTGTGTTTACCTCTTAAAAGTACTGCAACTTTTGAAGCAAGACGTCCCAAATTTTGACCTTCAGCGTCAACAATTAACCACTCTTTTTGAGCAGTTGCTTTGTTAGCCGATACTGTCTTGTAGCTTAAACTTTCCACAATAAATTTGTATTTAATTAAACATTCCATTCCCAATTAAGGGAGTGCAAAATTACATAAAATCTTTTACTATACAAATTTATAGTCTTTTTTTTCGAATTAATTGGGGCTCAATCGTTTGAATAACAATTGTATCGACAGAAGTTTTGTCCTGCTTTATGCTATCTTTTAATGTGCCATTTTCTTATCTATACTTTTTTTCTTTTGAAAAGAGATGCTTAGAGGTAATTGTTTTATTTTTAGTAGCTTATTATACAAAGAATAGTTATGAAAAAGTTATTTGTTTTTCCAATTGTGTTTCTTAGTTGTTTGTTTTCTATGAGCTGTAATCAGACTCATAAGAATAGCGCGTCAGTAATTACTGATACAAATAGTACCTCTCCTGTCATAGTTGATAATAAACACGAAAGGCAAAATGCGTTATATGATCGTGTAAAAGTAGATTTAGTGGAAGGTAGATTTACAGAGGCACCTTCGGAAATTGAACTGAGTATTTGGAATCAATCACAGGAGGTTATCAAGGTGAAAGGCGATTATAGGATTTGCATATTAGAAGGTAGAGAGTGGATCCCTATTGATTTTGAAGATCTGTCAATAGGAGGTGACTCTTATGTTATTAGTAAAGGTATGAGTGTGAAAGTATCTGTTCAGATACATCCTAATTTGGTTGAGTACAAGCAGGGGGACTATCGGGTTTCTGTTGCTATTGATAGTGATGTAGGAGAGGTCGAAGTAGATGGATATTTCTCTATTGTGAAGTAGATTTGAGATGATATAAAGAAGTGGTGATTTGCTTTTATACGTTTAGAGATTCAGATGATCAGGTGTGCTTGTGCTTTAAACAAACAAGGAACAACTGTTTTTTTAGTTGTTCCTTGTTTGTTATTTTACTTAGTACAGTTTAGGGTTATATAATTCTGGATATTTTGCCATTTCGGCATAATAGTATGGAGCAATTAAATCTAAAGTCTGCTCAAAGGTTAAGTCGTTAACTTCTATTAACTTAAATATACCACATTCTTTTTTTCTATAATCAGCATAGCAGAGTGCTATAGGGATATTCGCTTGTTTCGCGATTTGATAAAAACCTTGTTTCCATTTATCTGAAAATGATCTGGTTCCTTCTGGGGTGTTTATAATAGCAATCTTATCCGCATCATTAATTAACTCTACGGCATAGCCTACTAAGTTCTGTCTCTTTGAACGATCAACACCTATACAGCCTAATGCTTTAAAGAAAAAGCCAAACCACGATTTGGTATAGTAATCTTTAATAAACATCTTAAAGGGAACTCCCATAATCCAAAAACAGGCAAGGCTATAGTAGAAATCCCAGTTTGAAGTATGTGGTACACAGATTAGAACTGTTTTTTTAGCTTCATCAATAGAAATTCCATTCGTATTCAATTTCCATCCTGTGACTCCTAACATTAAACGACCAAGCAGTTTTTTCATTTTGTCTTTTGTATAAAATTAAAAGGCAAATATAGAATAATTTAGATACCTTAGTATATGCTTATAGTAGTAATGGAATATTACTATTTAGTATTTTATCTTTTCTCTTTGAACAACCCCTCATCATTTTAAAAGTTTTATTTGCTTCCCTAATTTATGTGATTTGTAGGGGATAGCTTCCAATTTGGGTTCGAAAGCCAAATTAGCATATAATTGATTTCTATTTCGGATTAAGTTTGACTCTTGTTTAAGGCGATTGCTTCGTTTTTTCTGTAAAGTATGACATACAGTGTTATGTACATTATCTGTATCAATGTTTATGGTCAAGGTGATCTTGGATAGAAAATAAACCTTTATGAGCTTGTTGTTCGTTTTTTAGGTGTCAACCATAATGTGTTGTATGGTTGTTTATTGCTTTATCTCTTTGTGTAAATGGTATTTGATATGAATGTCTATTTCTTTAGTATGACTATTTTGAATAAGGTGTATGCTGACTAATTTCATGAATCAATAGTACTTCGTTTAGGCTTTTCTTGCACTTCCTTTGGGATTTCTTGCTCTTTTCTTGGGGTTTTCTTGCCTAGAGGGCACTTTTCTCGAAGAAAGGTGCAAGAAAGGTGCAAGAAAACCTCAAGTAACACCGAATCATATTCGTACAAATCTATAGTAAGTTGCGAATTGATAGGATGAAGTAATAAACTGTTTGCTTATATCGATTTCACGTTGAGAATAAGTAGTCTTAAAAGACATTGATTCCCTTATTCTTTTACAAAAGAGGATATTTAACTTGGTTAACTATATTTTAATTGTAGTGAGGTTAGTGCGTTTTACTTTGTATGCTTGGATTAACTCTATATTTCGAAGGTATCATTTTTAGAGTAAGGATTGTTTCTCAACTTACTTTATCTTCTTTTCATGTTGAGTCAAAGTTTGAAGGTAGAAGATCTATTGTAAAAAAAAGAAGTCTTGCGAAAGACTTCTTTTTTGGGAAAAGTTTAGGAATATCCTAATCAAACAATTAGGACTTTGGTTTTATAGAAACAAATTTACTGAGATAGCGTTTAAGTAACGTTACATTTTTAGTGAACTTCGCTAAAAATTGAGTAAAGCAATTATTTAGTTAGGGGAGAGGGTGTTCAGTGGTAGTTTTTCACGCGTTATTTTTGTCTTTTTTATAAAAGATAGTGTTGAAAAAGAAAATCCCATTTGATTTTTTTATCAAATGGGATTTGTTTGTTTTATTAATGAGCTTCAAGCCAATTTTGTCCTACTCCTAAGTCAACAATTAAAGGAACGCTAAGCGTGAAAGCATTTTCCATTTCTTGTTTGACCATTGTTTTTAAGTTTTCTAATTCTTCTTTATGTGCATCAAAGACAAGCTCATCGTGTACTTGTAAGAGTAATTTTGATTGCCATTTTTCTGAGATTAACTTTTTGTGAATGTTAATCATTGCTATTTTGATAATATCTGCTGCGCTACCTTGAATCGGAGCGTTTACGGCATTTCGTTCAGCAGCTCCTTTTACAACTGCATTGTGGGAATTGATGTCTTTCAAATATCTTCTTCTACCTAAGATTGTTTGTACATAACCATGTTCCCTTGCAAAGTCAATTTGCTTAGCAATATAATCTTTTAGTTTTGGATATGTTGCGTAGTAAGTGTCTATTAACTCTTTACTCTCTGAACGAGATAAGTTAGTTTGATTGCTCAATCCAAATGCAGATACACCGTAGATAATCCCGAAGTTAACAGTCTTTGCATGACTACGTTGTTCCTTAGTTACTTCTTCAAGAGGTACATTAAACACTCTTGCAGCAGTAGAACGGTGAATATCTTCTCCGTTTTTAAAGGATTCAATCATATTAGGTTCTTCACTCAAAGCTGCAATAATTCGCAGTTCTATCTGTGAGTAATCGGCTGCCATGATTACGTAGTTTTCATCTCTTGCAACAAATGCTTTTCTCACTGAACGCCCTCTTTCTGTTCTAATAGGTATATTTTGCAAGTTTGGATTATTAGAACTTAGACGACCTGTTGCGGCTACAGCTTGCATATATTCTGTATGAACTCGCTTTGTTCTCGGATCCACTTGTTTAGGTAAAGCATCTACATAAGTGTTTTGCAATTTAATCAGTTGTCGCCAATCTAAAATATCTTGCACAATTTGGTGCTTTGGAGCTAAGTCGCTTAAGATTTCTTCTCCAGTAGCGTATTGTCCTGTCTTTGTCTTTTTTGGTTTGCTTCCACCAATCTTTAACTTGTCAAATAATATATCGCCAAGTTGTTTCGGTGATGCTAAGTTGAATTCTTCTCCAGCTTCTTCGTAGATTGCCTTTTCTAATTGTTTGATATCCTGATCTAATGCACCTGATAGGGAAGCAAGGAAGTCTATATCTAAGCGGATTCCTTCGCTTTCCATATCTGCTAAAACAGGTACTAAAGGCACTTCTATATTTTGAAATAGTTCAATCGTGTTTGTCGCCTGCAATTGAGGCTCAAAGTTTTGTTTTAACTGAAAGGTGATATCGGCATCTTCTCCTGCGTATTCTTTTACCAATTCAGGAGAAATGTCTTTCATAGACTTTTGATTTTTACCTTTTTTGCCAATCAAATCCTCAATTGGTTGTGGGGTATATCGCAAGTATGTTTCAGAAAGGATATCCATATTATGACGCATATCAGGATTGATCAGATAATGCGCAATCATTGTGTCAAACAAGGGTCCTTTTACTTCAATGTTATACTGTTTGAGTACTTTAATGTCATACTTGAGGTTCTGACCAATCTTCTCTATTTGTTCAGATTCAAAAAACGCTTTGAAAGACTCGAGTAATTCTTGAGTTTCCTCTTTGTTATCAGGGAAAGGAACGTAGAATGCAGTGCCTTTTTCGTAAGAAAAAGCAATACCTACAAGTTCAGCATTTAAAGCATCTAATCCTGTTGTTTCAGTATCAAAACAAACACTTGTCTGCTGAAGTAAACTTTGAACTAAAAGGCGAATACTCATTTTGCTATCACATAATTGGTAAACGTGATTTGTTGTGCTCAAATTAGCAAAATAAGGAGAGTCGCTATTTGTAGTATTTTCAACCTCTCCAAAAAGTGAAAATTGATCATCTAAAGTGGCATTTTTTGCGTTAGACGTAGCAGTTTCAGGCGTTTTTATTGATGGTTGGCTAACACTGAATATTTTGTCAAATTGTTCTTTCATCCTTCTGAATTCTAATTCTACGAATAGAGCTTCAGACTTTTCGATATCTGGTTGTTCAAGAACAAATTGATTAGCATCGAAGGTAACAGGGCAATCAAGCATGATCGTCGCAAGTTTCTTTGAAAGAATTCCCTTTTCTTTATTGTTTTCAATGTTCTCTTTCATTTTTCCTTTTAACTGATGGGTGTTGTCAAGTAAGTTTTCCATTGAGCCATACTCTTTCAAAAACTTCTTTGCTGTTTTTTCACCAACACCAGGTAATCCTGGAATATTGTCAACTGAATCTCCCATCATACCTAAAAAGTCAATAACTTGAATAGGTTCTTCAACTTCGAATTTCTCTTTCACTTCATCTATTCCCCATATTTCAACGCCATTGCCCATTCGCGCTGGTTTGTACATGAATATGTTCTCTGATACCAACTGAGCATAGTCTTTATCAGGTGTAACCATATATACTTTGAAGTCTTCTTTTTCAGCTTGTTTTGATATTGTACCAATCAAATCATCTGCTTCATAACCACTTACTTCAATAATTGGAATGTGCATAGCCTTTAAGATCTCCTTAATGTACGGTACAGCTATTTTAATAGCTTCAGGCGTAGCATCTCGATTTGCTTTATATTCTGGGAATAACTCTAAACGATCCTTACTTCCTCCATTGTCAAATGCTACTGCTAAATGATCAGGTTGTTCTTTTTTGATAACATCTAATAGTGAGTTCATGAAACCCAAAATAGCTGATGTGTCTAATCCTTTTGAGTTTATTCTTGGGTTTTTGATAAATGCGTAATACCCTCGGAATATTAAAGCATAAGCATCAAGTAGAAAAAGACGTTTTTTATTATCCATAGGAAGAATTTATTTGTTTCTAAAATTAAGTTTCAAAGATACGCAATTTGGTCTTCGCTTGAAAATCACTCCTCCATAATGTCTTTGTGGAGAATGGTATTAAATAATGTTAAAGGTATTTTGTAGACTGATACAAAAGGGTAAATTTGAAATAAATGTATTCACTCATGTTGAAGTTTTTAATTATCGGGCTGTTGTTGTTTGTTATCGAGTTTTATACTTATCAAGCATTTAAACAATACTTTAAAAAGTTTTCAAGTCGCTTACTCTATGTGATGGCATCTGTTATTCTTGTTCTTTTTATTGGCTATGGCTTTTCAAAGTTCGATCCTAAGTCAGGTGATATGAATTTACCATTGACTGCTGGAGCCCTTATTGTATTATTTTATTTGCCAAAACTTATTCTGACTCTTGTTTTGTTGGTGGAGGATGTCGCGCGTTTATCAATTGGTGTTTATCGATTTATCCAAAGGGAGTTAGGAGATAAGCAATCTTCCAGAGTGAATGAAGATGAGAAAGATTCTATTATACCAGGTAGAAGAAAGTTTGTTACCAACATAGCTTTGGGTATAGTGTCAATTCCCTTTTTGTCTGTATTGCACGGTATTACTATTGGACGTTATCGATTTCAAGTCCACGAGCATATAATTGAATTTAGTGATCTTCCATCTGCGTTTGATGGTTTTAGATTTACGCAATTATCCGATATTCACTTTGGTAGTTTTGACGATCCTGAAAAGTTGATGCATGCTGTTGAATTGATTAATGCTCAGAGATCTGACATGTTGCTTTTTACTGGTGACATGGTTAATAGCGTGGCAAGTGAAGTGAATCCGTGGTTGAGTACTTTTCGAAAGATTCGCCCACACAAGTATGGGCAATTTTCAATCTTAGGGAATCACGATTACGGAACTTATGCTCATTGGGAAACGGACGAGATGGAAGACAAAAACTTCAACGAAATCTGTGATATTAGTGATAAACTTAATTTTCAACTGCTGAGAAATGAACATGTTAGTATCAATAAAGACGGTGAGTCTATTTGTGTAGTTGGGGTTGAGAACTGGGGTGCAAATGGCAAGTTTATGAAATTTGGAGATTTAGATAAAGCCACGCAGGGAATAGAATCGACTGATTTTAAAATTTTGATGAGTCACGATCCATCGCACTGGGATGCTCAAATTTTAGATCATCCGATGAATTTCCAATTAACCTTATCGGGTCATACACATGGTTCGCAATTTGGAATTGAAATTCCTGGCTTTCTAAAGTGGAGTCCTATTCAGTATGTGTATAAGCAATGGGCAGGTCTTTATGAAACATTAGGGAAGTACTTGTATGTGAATAGAGGGTTTGGTTATCACGCATATAAAGGTCGTACTGGTATTTGGCCTGAGATTACAGTTATAGAATTACGAGTGAAAAAGTAAGTTTTTACACAAAAAAGTATATTTTTGTATATATAAGTAGAGTAAATATCTAAAAACGAATAAAAAATAATTATATGTCAAAGTTTGGGGATTTAGTAGAAAGAGATGTACCTGTATTAATTCAATTTTTTGCGAAATGGAATGATGGGTGTACAAAAATGAATCCTGTATTACACGATGTGGCGGCAGCGATGGGTGATCGTATTTTAATCGTAAAGATTGATGTAGAGAAAAATAGCGAATTGGTGGAAGCTTTGCGTATTAAGCAGGTACCTACTATGCTATTATATAAGAATCATACGATGATTTGGCGTCAGACAGAAGTAATGGATGCGAATTCATTAATCAATGTCATGACTTCCTTACTATAAAGTGTCGAAGGTATAGCCTTTATCTAATAAGCTTTCGATTAGTATAGGCAATGCGTATTTCATGTTTTCTTGCGCTTTTAGGCTGTCGTGAAATACTATTATACTTCCTTTTTTAAGGTGCTTTAAAGAGCGTCTTAAGCATTGTTTTGGGGTTAAATTCCTATCGTAATCTTTGGTGAGATTGTGCCACATGATTATTTCATATCCTTTATCGCTTAGTCTTTTAGCTTGTGCTGTCTTTATTTTTCCATAAGGAGGTCTAAACAGCTTAGAATCATTTGAGCAGTACTTTTTTATCTCTTTTTCACATAGTAGTGCGTTGGCAATATAGTCTTCTTCACTGGTTTTCCAACCGTTTAAATGATTGAAGGTGTGATTGCCTACTTGGTGACCTTCATTTATTATTCTCTTAAATACTGAAGGGTGTTTTCGGATATTATCACCGATGCAAAAGAAAGTAGCTTTTATGTTGTAATGTTGAAGGAGGTCGAGTACCCATTCTGTTACTTGGGGAATAGGTCCGTCATCAAAAGTCAGGTACACTTTTAATTCACTGGTTTTTCTGATCCAAGTGTATTTTGGGAAAATATTAGTTAGTATGTATTGACCTATATTCATAGAAACAAAGATAAAAAAAAGAGTGGCTGAAATTTTCAACCACTCTAATTATCGAATAACAATTAACTATAAACGTTATTTTACACCTCCACCTACAGCTCTGTATAAAGTAACTAAAGAGTTAAGTTGAGCTAATTCAGTATTGATATAAACTAGTTCAGCAGCCAAAGCACTTTCTCTTGCTGTTAATACATCAAGATAAGTTGCTAAGCCTTGAACTAATAATTCTTCTGAGTATTCAGTTGCAAGTTGATAAGACTTGTACTCTTGTTCTTTTAGTACCAGTTTATCTTTTGAACTTTCGTAGTTGTACAGCGCATCAGAAACTTCTTTTGAAGCATTTAAAACTGATTTTTTATAGTTTAAATATGCTTTTTCTTGATTTGCTTGTGCTACTTGATGTTGAGTTCTCACTTGTCTACCATTTAACAAAGGTTGAGTTAATCCACCAATAATATTAGCGAATAGAGAGTTGGTATTGAATAACTCGTCAAAGTCTAAGCTTTGTAAGCCTCCATTAGCAGTAATGCGGAATGAAGGGTAGAAATTACTACGAGCTACATTTGTCATTTCAAAAGCATTGATAAGTTCAAATTCAGCAGCTCTAACGTCAGGTCTGTTTGTAAGCAGTTGAATAGGTACTCCAACAGTTAAATCAGTGTTTAACGTTTGGCCATCAAGTTGCCCTCTTTTAATCGCATTTGGATTTTCTCCAAGTAGAATACTGAACGTGTTTTCCGTTAACTTGATGCTGTTGTTGATGTCAACTAACAAAGCTTGTGCGTTATATAGCTGAGCCTGTGTTTGTTTTACTGCAACTTCATTAACCTGTCCTGCTTCTTTTAGAGCTTCAATTGTTTCTAAACTATTCTTTCTATTGACAATTGTTTTTTCTGTAATTGCCTTTTGTTGATCAAGAGCTACTAATTGAAAATAAGTACTTGCAATTGAAGATATTAACTGTGTTTTTACAGTTTGATGGGCAGCTACAGATTGTAAATAACTTGCTGTAGATGCTCTTTTGCCACTTCTGATTTTACCCCATACATCTAATTCCCAAGAGAATTGTCCTGTAACGTCGTATAAATCGGTTTTTACTCTTGTATCTCCAAAAGCTATTCCTTGTGGTCCATTTTTAGACGCAACAGAGTGAGTGTAGTTTGCACCTACATTTAAGGTAGGGGCATATCCCCATTTACCTTGTTGCATATAAGCTTTAGCAGCATTCATATTTTCTAAAGCAATGCGAATGTCTAAATTGTTTTCTAAAGCTTGATCAATATATTGTTTTAAAATTTCGTCTGAGAATAACTCTTTCCATGACACATTGGCCATAGAAAGAGTATCTTGAGAAATCTTATCAGTTCTAAAGTATTGCTCATCGATAACCTCTGGTCTATCGTATTTTTTGGCAACAAAGCACGATTGCATTGTCAACCCCAAAAGAGCAATAGGAATAACTCTATATAAAGTTTGTTTTTTCATTTCTTAGTGCGTTTTTTCTTCAAATTTAACAGGCTTCACTTTTTCTTGAAGATATTGGAAAATAGCATATAATACTGGAATTACGAAAACTCCAATGATTGTACCGATTAATAATCCAAAGGCAGCACCTGTACCGATTGAACGGTTACCAACGTCTCCAACTCCTTTTGCAAATACCAATGGCATAAGACCAAGGATAAATGCGAATGAAGTCATCAAGATCGGTCTTAAACGCGCTTTAGCACCGTTAATAGCAGATTCTGCAATTGACTCCCCATGTTGTCTTCTCTGAACAGCAAACTCTACAATCAGAATGGCATTCTTGGCAAGTAATCCCACAAGCATGACCAGAGCAATCTGGAAGTAGATGTTATTCTCTAATCCTGCTAATTTCTGTGCAAGGAATGCTCCCATAACTCCTGTAGGTAATGAGATAATTACCGCAAATGGCAATAAGTAACTTTCGTATTGAGCAGATAGTAAGAAGTAAACGAAGATTACACAAAGTGCAAAAATCATTACTGTTTGGTTACCTGCATTAATCTCCTCACGAGATAGTCCTGTAAAGTCAATACTGTGACTTGTTGATAATGTTTTTTGAGCAACCTCTTGTACTGCGCGAATTGCATCCCCCGAACTATATCCTGGTTTCGGAGCACCATTGATATTTGATGATGTAAATAAGTTGTAACGGTTTACAGATTGCGGACCATATACTTTTTTCAAATCAACAAACTGGTTTACTGGTGCCATTTCTCCTGTAGATGTTCTAACGTAGATTTCACTTAAGCTATTTACATCTGATCTATATTGTGGCAATGATTGAACCATTACGCGGTATTGCTTACCAAAACGCGTAAAGTCTGCTGCATATATACCTCCAATATAACCTTGTAAAGCCGAGAAAATATCACTTACTAAAACACCTGATTCTTTTGCACGAGGAATATTTAATTCAAGTTCGTATTGTGCATAGTTTGTATTGAATGACGACTGAGCATATAATACTTCAGGGCGCTTCATTAATTCACCTACGAATTCTTGTGATTTTTTATCGAATTCTGTTAATTCACCTCCACTGCGATCAAGTAATTTCATCTCAAATCCGGCAGACATACCGAATCCTGGTATACTTGGTGGTTGGAAGAAAATCATTTTCGCATCTTGGAACTGAGTTGCAGCAAGTCCAAATAATTTACCAATGATTACATCTGTTGCAAGATCGTCTGTTTTTCTTTCAGAGAAATCCTTTAACTTAATCATCGCCATACCATAGTTAGAACCTTGTCCATTGATGAAAGAGAATCCCGAAACAACAGTTACGGCATCTACACCAGGAATTTGTTTTACTACAGCAGAAAACTCTTTTTGTAAACTTGTTACACGGTCTTGTGATGCTCCTGTAGGTAATTCAATATTACCCATGATGAACCCACGGTCTTCGTTTGGTACGAATCCTGTTGGCATTGTCTTAGCAGAGTAGTATGTAATTCCAAGACATCCTAATAAGATTACAAATGTTAACCACTTGTGTTTTAATAAGAATTTGAATGAATTACCATATCTATGCGTTAAGTTGTTAAACCCAACGTTGAATGCGTCGAAGAAACGTTGAACAAAATTTCTTTTTCTTCCTTCGTGATTGTCATGTTGCTTTAAGAAGATAGCACATAACGCTGGACTTAAAGTCAAGGCATTTACTGCTGAAATCAAAATAGCTACAATAAGAGTAATACCAAATTGTTTGTAGAATACTCCAGTTGGACCACTAATAAAGGTTACTGGGATAAATACCGCAGCCATTACTAATGTAATTGAGATAATGGCACCTGAGATCTCTCCCATTGTACTAACACTCGCATCCAATGCATCTTTACCCGTTTCTTCCATCTTGGCGTGGACGGCTTCCACCACAACTATGGCGTCATCCACCACAATACCGATGGCCAGTACTAATGCGAAAAGTGTAAGTAAGTTTAATGAAAATCCAAATACACTTAGGAAAAAGAAGGTACCAACAATAGAAACTGGTACCGCAATTAACGGAATAAGTGTCGATCTAAAGTCTTGTAAGAAGATATACACTACCACGAATACTAAGATAAACGCTTCAATTAAAGTACTTACTACTTTGCTAATCGAAGCATCTAAGAATTCGTTTGTATCCATCAATACTTTGTATTTCATTCCTTCAGGAAGGTTTTTCTCCATTCCTTGTAGGATTAAATGTAAGTTTTGGATAATCTCTTGAGCGTTAGAACCAGGTGTTTGATAAATAGCCATTGCTACTGCTGGGTTACCATCAAGTTCAGAACTACCTACATAAGATTGTGCTCCAAGTTCAATACGAGCTACGTCTTTTAACCTTAGGATTTGTCCGTTACCTAAAGATTTTACTACGATATTTTCATATTGTTCTTGAGTTTTATACTTACCACTGTATTTTAATACATATTGAAATGCCTCAGCATTGTTTTCCCCAAGCTGACCAGCAGCTGCCTCTAAACTTTGCTCGTTTAGTACTCTAACTACATCAGAAGGAACTAAGCCGTATGCTTTCATTTTTGCAGGTTCAATCCACACACGCATTGAGTAGTTTCGAGAACCAAATGCTTGTGCATCTCCTACACCAGTAACACGTTTCAGCTCTGGGATTACGTTAATGTTCATATAGTTTTGGATATAGATAGCATCATAATCCGGGTTTGTCGAATAGAACGACAAGAACATTAATGCACTTGTTTGCTGCTTTTGTGTGGTAACCCCCGAACGAGTTACCTCTGCTGGTAACAATGGAGTAGCTCGAGCAACACGGTTTTGTACGTTTACCGCTGCGATGTCTGGGTCAACTCCTTGTTTAAATATTACTTGAATACTTGCACTACCATCATTACTTGCTGTTGATGTAATGTAGTCCATGTTTTCCACCCCATTCACTTGTTCTTCAATTGGGATAATCACAGATTGCATTACAGTTTCAGCATTTGCTCCTGGGTAGCTCGCCGCAATTTGTACAGTCGGCGGTGCAATATCTGGATATTGCGTTACTGGAAGTGCGGATAGTCCTAACACCCCAAGTATTACTATAAGGATAGAAATAACTGTAGATAATACAGGTCTTTCGATAAAAGTCTTTAACATGCTTTAGAAAGTTGATTTTATAGCTTCGTTGATAGAGTTGAATTCTACTTTGTCTGGTGTAATTGCAGAACCATTACGCAATGTTCCTAATCCTGTACCAACAATAGTTTCTCCTTTTGCAACTCCTTCTTTAACAATAGCTAATTTGTTTACTCGATCAATTACATTAATTTTTGCAGCCTTTGCAGTATCATTTACAACGCGGTAAACATAAATTTGTCCTTGTTGTTCGAAAGTCGATGATTCTGGAACAACTAAAACATCTTTATATTCCACAGGTAGTAATAAAGACCCACTGTTACCATTGCTCAAAATGTTATCTGTGTTAGGGAAAGATGCTCTTACCTGAACAGTTCCTGTAGCAAGGTTTACTTGACCTGTCATTGTTTCAATTTTACCTGTACTTGAGTATGTTTGTCCATTGGCTAAAACTAATTTTACTTCTGGTAAGTGCTTTAATTTTTCGCTGATTGACTTTCCTTCAATTTTTTCTAAGAAGTTAAAATACTCCTTTTCATTCATTGAAAAGTAAGCGTACATCTCACTGTTATCTGAAACAACTGTTAACGGTTGTGGATCACTTGGACTAACTAATGAACCAACTCTAAAAGGAATAGCTCCTACGATACCGTCAATTGGACTTTTGATTATAGCGTAATCAATATTAGCAACGATACTTTGATGTTGTGCCTTAGCATTTGCTAATTGACCTTTAGCACTGTTTAGTGTAGCCTCAGCAGTATCTAATTGAATTTTACTAATGATACCTTTATTTACAAGAGGAACTAATTTATCGTAGTTTACTTGTGCTACGCTAACTTGTGCTTCTGCTGCTTTTACGGCTGCTAAAGCGGCGTTTGCATTTTCATTTAATGTATTAGTCTCAAGTCTGAATAAAGGTTGTCCTTTGCGTACAACCGAACCTTCATCAACGTAAAGTTCCTGAATATATCCAGCTATTTTAGCTCGTACATTACTTGTAACCTTACCTTGTAGAGTAGTTGGGTAAGTATTGTGTCCTATCACTGTTTGTGTAGGTACTTGCACTACTTTATATGGTAGTGGGCCGTGAGCTGCTTGCTGTTCTTTTTTACCACAAGAACCTGCTGTAATCGCAAGCGACGCTAGAACGATAGTATGGAAATAACGTTTCATATAATTACTTAATTTGTACTTTTTAATTTTTCTATAGTTTCTGTTAAATGTTTTTTGCTCTTTTCAAGGTGATCGATATATAATTTCATTTTCATCTCACAGTTTTGTGCATTGATTTCACCGGTTGTGACAAAGTTTTCTAATCGCAAACTTAGATTGTGCTCTCTCTCCAGTAAATCGCGTATTAACTGCAATCTTGTGGTCATGAAATTAGGGTTTAATCTAAAAAATCTTTTTCTTTCATCTATTTTGTTAAAATGTTCTATTTGGTTGTTTGAAATTAATAAATTTAAACTATTTGACACAGAACTTTTACTTGCATTTAATTTTTCTACTAACTCATCAAAAGTCACGCCATCTCTATTATTATTAAACATAATATAGGTGTATATCTGAGCCGTCAGAGGCGAGAAGTGATAAACTATCTCATGATGTGAACAGAAATCTTGAAATAAATCAACTAATTCTGGATTGTATTGTCGCATAGATGTCGTAATAAAGATTTGAGAGCAAAGATAGTTTTAGTTCGGTAAATACAAAACTAAAAAAACTTAATTTTTTTATAATTATTTAAACGGCGTATAAATAAGGGGAACTTACTGTCGATAGCTCCAAAATGTATTTCCTTGATAATGTGATGATATTTATGTGGCATCGTTTTTCTGCTTATTTTTTTTAAAAAAAATTGCATTGATTCTGAAAATAGCTTTATATTTGCCCTCACAAAATGCGGAAGTAGCTCAGTTGGTAGAGCTCCAGCCTTCCAAGCTGGTTGTCGCGAGTTCGAGCCTCGTCTTCCGCTCTAACAAACTCGATGTAAGTTTTCAAATCACATCAAATGCGGAAGTAGCTCAGTTGGTAGAGCTCCAGCCTTCCAAGCTGGTTGTCGCGAGTTCGAGCCTCGTCTTC
>NZ_WSPP01000098.1:0-6299 GCF_009767705.1 Myroides sp. LoEW2-1
CTTTATTCTTCTCTAATTCTGTTCTTTTTTGCAACACAAAAACACTTCTATCCTTCAACAGGATATACTCTTTTGCATAAATCACTTTACCACTTTTAGCTTCTAAAAGATGGATAATATCCTTCCAAGCAGTAAAACCAAAAGGCTTAAGCATCTCGTATAAATAAGCTTTTGGCGAAGATAATTTCTTTATTTCATCTATTAAAAAAATAATACTACCATCTTCTTGGTATCGAGCAACTCTACTAAAAGCAAAATCTATTGCGTCTTTTGCTAATTGATTTGTATCACTCAAATTGCTAATTGTATCCAAGAAGCTATTTGAAAATTGTGGATTAATCTCCTTGAGAATTGGCACGACTAATTTTCGAAACTTATTTCTCAAATACTTCGTTTGCGCATTCGTATAATCTTCTCTCCATTGAATATTATGCTCTAAGGCAAACTGATTGATCTCATCCCTTGTAAAAATCAACAGAGGCCGTACGATGTAGTCATTAACTTCAGGAATACCCAGCAAACCTTCAACGCCTGTCCCCCTCGAGAAATTAATTAAAAAAGTCTCTATGGAATCATCTAAATGATGCGCTGTCAACAAATAATCATACTTCCCTTCCACTACTAAAGACTCAAACCAATTATACCTCAATTCTCTTGCAGCAATTTGGATTGACACTTTATTGTTATTTGCATAGGTTTCTGTATCAAATTCCTTTACTAAAACATCTACACCTAAGCGCTTTGCTAAATGCTCAACAAATACCTGATCTTCAATACTATCCTCTGCTCTTAGATGAAAATTACAGTGTGCCATCGTAAAGGGTATCTCGCACATCTTACATAAGTAACATAAAACGACACTGTCAATACCTCCACTTACAGCTATTAATAACTGTTTATTATTCAAGTAATCAAACCTCTCTTTAAAATGTTGTTTAAAATCCTCTAACATTTTTACTTTATTAATTTTTATATCCAAAATAAACAGGGTTTTCAATAAAAAATAATTACTAATATAAATACATTCTATTAAAAACCTAATATCTATTTTTTGCTTATAAGCGTAAATTTATAAAACACAAATAGAATACAAACAATTACTATCATATCTTTAACAAATAACAGAAAAAAACATAAAAAAAAGCTGTATCTTTTCTGATACAGCTTTTGTTTTTTTACTATTCTAAGTCGTGAATTGAATTATGAGCGTAATTTCTCCACTTTTCAATACACTGTTGCATATCTTGAGGTACCTCCGAATCAAATCTCATAAATTCTTTTGTCACTGGGTGTTCAAATCCCAATGTCTTAGCATGAAGAGCTTGACGAGGTAAAATTTGAAAGCAATTCTCTACAAACTGCTTATATTTAGTAAAGGTAGTCCCCTTTAATATTAAATGTCCTCCATAGCGTTCATCATTAAATAAAGTATGACCAATGTGCTTCATATGTACTCTAATCTGATGAGTACGACCTGTTTCCAATTTACAAGCTACTAAAGTAACATACCCTAATCTCTCAAGTACTTTGTAATGAGTTACTGCCCATTTACCTTTTTCTTCATCATCGAAAGCAGCCATTTGCATGCGGTCTTTTACATGACGGCCGATATAACTTTCAATAGTACCTTCCTCCTGCTCCACATTTCCCCAAACAATAGCTACATATTCTCTTTCTGTTGTCTTTTCAGCAAATTGCCTTTGTAAATCAGCCATTGCCCATTCTGTTTTAGCAATTACCAATAATCCACTTGTATCCTTATCAATACGGTGTACTAAACCAGGTCTTTCACTACTATTTAATGGAAGATTTTCAAAGTGATAAGCCAAAGCATTAACTAAAGTTCCCGTGTAATTCCCATGACCAGGGTGTACTACTAAACCAGGTTCTTTGTTGATTACTAAAACTGTATCATCTTCGTATACAATATTTAAAGGGATGTTCTCAGGAATAATAATATTTTCAAAAGGCGGTTGCTTCATCAAAACTCGCACTACATCATTTGCCTTAACCTTATAATTAGATTTTACAGGTTCATCATTGACAAAGATATTTCCATTAGCTGCAGCTTGCTGAATTTTATTTCGAGTCGCATTCTCCACTAAGTTCATTAAAAACTTATCAACACGCAAAGGAGCTTGTCCTTTTCCTGCTTCAAATCTATAATGTTCAAATAACTCTTCATCAAAGTCTTCAAACATATCTGCGTTATTTTCTTGCATTTAATATTATCTATAATTCTCTTAATTATTCAATTTCAGGTGCAACATCTAATTCTTCTTCTGATAAAGTAGCACGTCCGTCACCTAAAACAAAGTCTATCACTGAATTCTTTTTAATTCTATCACCTTGTTTCAACTCTTTGCCATTTTGCAAAACTTGTAACACAACATCTTTACCAATATAAGTACGGTAAGACTTTTTCCCCTCTTTTAATCCCAAAGAAACAATTGTAGTCAATGCTTGACGATAAGTCAACTCACTAAGATTTGGCACAATTACATCTTTATAAGTAGCAGCATTAATTTTTACATAAATCTTTCTATTTTCCTTTACAAAGCTATTCGCCTTCGGATCTTGTTCTACTATAGACAAAGGAGGAACATTCTTATCAAAGTCAAGAGTATCAAGCACTACCATTTGTAGTTTACTTTCTTCTAATACCTTAATCGCTTGCTCACTCGTCAATTTACCAATATTCGGTACTGCTATTTTCTGATCGTGATTAGTTGTCTTTCCAAGCCATTGTAGAGCCAAATAAGCTCCAATTACTACAAGTAAAACGGCTACAATAACTGATACCCAAAATGCCTTACTAGTAAAAAACTTTAATAATTTCATAACTATTGATTTTAGGCAAAGATATAAAATCGAAAACATTTTTTGTTTCTATGTTTTATTATAAATTTGTTTGAATCCATAGGTAAGAAAAATAAATTAACACCTAACATTAAAATCATTAAGTATGAAGCATGTAGCTATTGTTATGGGAGGTTACTCAAGTGAATGGGAAATCTCTTTGGCAAGTGGTCAAGTAGTATATGAAAGCTTAGATCGAACTAAATATATCCCTTATAAAATACATATTCTAAAAGACAAATGGGTGTATGTAGATGAAAACAAACAAGAATACCCTATCGATAAAAATGATTTCTCTACAAACTGCCAAGGTAAAAAGATAACATTTGATGTTGTATTCAATGCAATCCACGGAACGCCTGGAGAGGATGGTTTACTTCAAGCATACTTTAACTTAATTCACTTACCTCATACTTCTTGTGATTTCTACCAAGCAGCCTTAACAATGAACAAAAGAGATATGTTATCTGTTCTAAAACCTTTTGGCATAAAAACAGCTATTTCTTACTATTTGAATTTAGGTGATAAAATTGATACTGAAACAATAATCCAAAGAGTTGGTTTACCTTGCTTTGTTAAACCTAATCGATCAGGATCAAGTTTCGGTATATCTAAAGTTAGAACATCTGAGGAACTTTTAAAGGCAATTGATATCGCCTATAAAGAAGATAACGAGATTATCATTGAGAGTTTCTTAAATGGTACTGAAGTTTCTGTTGGTGTGATCAAATACAAAGGAGAAGTAACTGTCCTTCCAATAACCGAGATTGTTTCAGAAAATGACTTTTTTGATTATGAAGCAAAATACCTTGGTAAATCGCAAGAGATTACTCCTGCAAGAATTGACAAAGTTACACAACGAAAAGTTGAAGATATTGCTTCTCGTATTTACAAGATACTAAATATGGATGGCTTTTCACGTAGTGAGTTTATTATTGTAGATGGTGTTCCTTTTCTACTTGAGATGAATACAGTACCAGGCTTAACAAGAGAAAGTATTTTACCTAAACAAGCTAAAGAAGCTAATATATCATTAACAGACTTGTTTGATAATGCAATTGATATAGCTTTACAAAACCACTTAAAATAATAAGAAATGAGAAGAGCTGTACTACCTGGATCATTTGATCCTATAACCAATGGTCATTGTGATATTATTAAAAGAGCTTTACCCTTATTTGATGAAATAATTGTTGCTATTGGTGTTAACTCTGATAAGAAATACATGTTTTCATTAGAAGAGAGAAAACATTTCATTGAAGAAACATTCAAAGATGAACCAAAAATAAAAGTTGCTACTTATGAAGGTCTTACTACTGACTTCTGCTTTAAAGTAGATGCGCAATTCATTCTTAGAGGATTGAGAAACCCTGCTGACTTTGAGTTTGAAAAAGCTATTGCACATACCAATCGATTCTTAACTAAGTTAGAAACCGTGTTTTTACTAACGGCAGCAAGCACCTCTTTCATTAGCTCAAGTATTGTGCGAGATGTAATACGAAACAAAGGAGACTATTCTAAATTAGTACCCTCTACTGTCAAGTTATAATTCATTAATAAAGAAATAAGAAAGCCCTTTGAATTCATTTTTATCAAAGGGCTTTTTATTTTTTGTTGTTGTAACACTAAGAGATTACTCCGTATTATCAAAGACCAAACATATATTGCGAAATAAAACTTAATCTTCTAAAACTCCTAACTCGTGGATTAACAACTTAATATTCTCATATGAATTATTCATAGCCTCGCGAATCTGTTCTTTATTTAACCAAGCAACTTGCTCTATCCCCTCCTCTATTTGACCAACTAATTCGCCTTCAAAAGAACTCTTCATTTCGTACCAGGTTGTAATTTTCAACTTATACTTGCCATTTCGCTTAAAGATGTGATAAGTTTTAGGAAGCTTTCTAATAATTTTCAATTGAGATACGCCAGTTTCTTCTTCCACCTCACGCATAGCAGTTTCTTCCATTTCTTCATTCTTTTCAACTCCTCCCTTAGGTAAATCCCATTTTCCTCCACGCAGAATAAACAGTATTTCACCTTTATCATTAAAAACGACTCCGCCTCCAGCTTTTTGTACTGGAATCTTCTCTTTAATCTTTTTCAAGATCTGTTTTTCATCCGGATGATATAAAAAAGCCTTGTCGATTTTATTTTGAAAATATTTAATGATAATTTTGTCAATATCGACACTATCTAATAAGAACAGTTGAAAATCGGTTTCTTTCTCGATTTTATCTGTTAAGAACAATGGTTTGTCGTTTACAAAAACTTTATACATTTGTATTATGATTTTTAATAAAGAAACAGCACACAAAACTGCCGAGTCGCTTCTGCAAATTAACGCAATTAAATTAAATCCTAAAAATCCTTTTACTTGGGCTTCAGGATGGAAATCTCCAATTTATTGTGACAACCGTATTACATTGTCTTATCCTGAGATCAGAAAATTCTTGCAAAAAGAGTTTGCTGAGAATATCGTAGCTAAATATGGCAAACCAGATGTTATCGCTGGTGTTGCAACTGGTGCTATAGGTATTGGTCTTTTAGTAGCAGAAGCCTTAGAATTACCATTTGTATATGTTCGTCCTGAACCAAAAAAACACGGAAGACAAAATCAAATCGAAGGTCAATTAGAAGCCGGAAAAACAGTTGTAGTAATTGAAGACTTAATCAGCACGGGAAAAAGTAGTTTACAAGCTGTAGAAGCACTAAAGGAAAATGGTGCAAATATCTTGGGGATGGCTGCTATCTTTACGTATGAATTTCAAGTAGCAGAAGATAACTTTAAAAATGCAGGAATAGAACTAACAACATTAAGCAACTATTCTTCTTTATTAGAAAACGCAGTAAATCAAAAATATATTTCTGACGGTGATTTAGACACATTACAAGAGTGGAGAAAGAATCCTGCAGAATGGAATCAATAATAATATTCTAAAACTAGACTATATGAACTTAGAAAGCCCAAAAGTAAGCGTAGCTAAATCAGCTGAATATATCTTTAACGCATTAACGGACGTTAAAAATTTTGAAAAATTAATGCCTGAGTCTATAGCTAAATTTGAAGTTACGGGTGATGATTCTTTTATTTTCGCACTAAAAGGAATGCCTGAAATCAAATTAAAAAAGAAAGAACAAACGCCAAACTCTAAAGTAATCTTAGGAGCAGCAAGCGATAAACTTCCTTTTACATTAACGGGAAATATCACAGAAATAGATGCCAATAATTCTGAAATCCAACTTCAATTCGAAGGAAGTTTCAATCCAATGATGGCAATGATGGTAAAGGGTCCTATCGGAAAATTTATCGAAGCTTTAGCTGGAAACATGAATAAGCTATAATCTATTTTAGTATACCTATAAAAAAACCGAACAATATTGTTCGGTTTTTTTATAGGTATACTTTACTTCAATTCTACTGTATAGCCGAGTAC
>NZ_WSPP01000099.1:0-2339 GCF_009767705.1 Myroides sp. LoEW2-1
AAAATAACAGCCTTGACATTGGTTCAATATGTCAATAAATTCATTTTTGATAGACCTATAAATAATATTAAAAATCAAATCATTTAATTACACCCAACGGGTTTAGATTATAAAAGATGTACTTGCTCGGGGGCATACAAATAAAAGAAGATTATCTTTTAATTAACTAAATAATAAATACAAAACACTTAATAACAATAAAAAGAGGACCTAATCGACACATTAAAGTTCCAAGTGCAATACCGGATAAGCTTTACCCTGTGCATCTGTCTCCGATCTATCGATAACTTTAAATCCTAAGTGTTTGTAAAACCCTACCGCTTGCCAATTTTGTTCATTCACATCCACTCTTTTGATATGAAATGAATCTCTGGCATAAGCAATCATTTGTTTGCCTATTCCCTCTCCCCTATACTCATGATCAATAAACAACATCTCCAAGCTATCTTCAGCTATCCCCATAAAGCCAACTAAAACGCCTTTGCTTTCATACCCCCACAAAGAAACGTGTTCAAAGTACAAAGGAATATGCTCTTTGTAATACAGAAAATCTTCATTCTTTAGGAAATCATGAGTATTCAAAACTGCACTTTCCCAGATTTGCATTAAACGGGGATAATCCCCTACCTTTATTCTTCGAATCATAATCTAAATTTTAGAACAACAAAAATTGTACTTTTAATCAAACAACTACTGAACCTGGGTTAAAAAATTCGCTTGCGTATCCGACTAAGCCCTTGTGGTGTTACTCCAATAAAAGAGGCAATATCTTTCAAAGGCAAATAATTCATCAACTCACCATATTCGTTTAGCAGCTCTAAATAATATTGCTCAGAAGTGTACTTTATCAAATCAATATTCCTTTTCAATAAGCGATTGAGAAGTTTAGCCGTCAAATCACTAAAGACCTCCTTTACAAGAGGAAGCTCTGTATACAATCTAACCACTTGTTCCTTGTCAATGCGATAAACTACACTTGACATCGCAGCTTGTACATTGAATAAAGACTGTTCTTCTAAGGTAAATGAAATATTGCTCATAGAAAATGTTCCCGCCAAGCAAAACCAAAAAGTCTGTTCATCACCTTTGTGATTCAACGTCCAACAACGAAATGCCCCATCTGAGATAAAGTAGCTATATCGCTCCACTTGCCCTTGTTCGATTAGAAAAGCATTCCTCTGCACTTCTATCCTTTCAAAATAACCATCAAACAAGTCATACTCCCTTTGCGTAAACACTCCCTTGTCAACATCAAATTCTTTTATTAGTTTCTCTAAAAGCATCTTTACTATTATCTAATCTTGCAAAATTAAGGACTTAACCACTTTCTATAAAAAAATATTTACTTTTATTAAAAATATAAAAAACAGACAATAAAGCACTTATGATTTTATTCAAAAAAAAGTAGCCATTTGATACAAAAAACATTTGCGCACAATACAAATTGTACTATATTTGCACTCGCAATACAGAACAAGAGAGTTCTACTGGAGAAATGGCAGAGTGGTCGAATGCGGCGGTCTTGAAAACCGTTGACTGTAACAGGTCCGGGGGTTCGAATCCCTCTTTCTCCGCAAAGAAGAAGAAGCTACCAATTAGGTAGCTTTTTTTGTATATATAACTTACTGTTATTCAATACACTACATCTAAAATAGAGTGTTTTACTTATTTACTACTTATACAACCTTATCTTCTTAAAAGGTGCACAAATAGGTAGCATGTTTTTTCTAGAGGTAACATATCTCATTTCACTAAAACTTACTGATACATATGAACAAAATACATAAACTAAATATTCTGTTTGTTATATCTAAACACAGAACTAATAAATTGGGTGTAGCCCCTATAGCATGTAGATTAACCTACAAAGACAAAAGAAAACAATTTGCTACAGGTTTATTTGTAAAACCTAAATTATGGCAGAATACTAAACAAAGAGTATACCCACCTACTGAAGAAAATGAATTTATAAATTCAAAACTAAGCCTGATTAAGAATAAGATTAATCAGGCTTTTCTATTTTTAGAACTACAGAAAACAGATTTCTCTGTTGAGCAAATCTATAAACAATACATTGGAGAAACTCAGGATAAAGACAAATCTCTAATAGATGCTTTTTACTATCATAATAATAGAATGAAGAAACTAATAGATATAGAAGTATCTCTAAATACATTAGAGAAATATACACAGACATTAAATCACATAATAAATTTCTTATGGTTTAAGTATAAAAAGAAGGATTTCCTGCTGAAGGAATTAAGATATAGCTTTATTACAGATTTTGAGTTCTATTTAAAGACTGAAAAAAAGTTTCAACCTAATACTATTATAAAAAC
>NZ_WSPP01000100.1:0-19845 GCF_009767705.1 Myroides sp. LoEW2-1
TAATAATATTAACGACATTATTGATCAAAATAGACTAATAGCTTAAGTCGAACTCACGTTAAGTAAGGATAGGGTTAAAAATATAACAGTATAGTGGTGTTTAACTCCATTAAAAAAGCCAATATCTCTTTTACTTAAAGATATTGGCTTTTGCTATTTTGGTGAAAGAGAAAATCTATTCTCCCTTTTTAATATTTTTTAATCTGACTTTATCAGAGTAATTAATTATCTCCACAATGATTGGCTCTTTTGCTTCGTTTTTGCCTTTGACAATGTATAGTTTACCACTTTCTTCCTCGATATTACTCTTAGAGAAATCAACTTTACCATAAGTTAAGGTATTTCTAACATCATCGTCTGTAACCCATCCCTCTTTAAAGATATTTTCAGCTTCAGGAGAATAAACTACAGGTTTACTTCTCAAGTCTTTCAATACTCTGCAGTTTGGCAAATAACAGAATTCAGTTTTCTTTTCTCCAAAGAAATAAACCAAGAACATACAGCCAATTAAAATACCAAACAAGTAGTATGCTAAACGTTGTGTAAATTTCATTTTAAATAAATTTGTGCAAAAATACTAATTCAAACTTGGTAAACTAATCATTTACCAAAATTTTAAAAGGTGAAAAGATTGATGTCTTTAAAATCAAGGTTAAACCAATTTGCCACACTTTGATTTGTAACGAGTCCTTTGTAGCTGTAGATTCCAGATCGAATCGTATTATCGCTGTGAATTGTACCTTCCAGATCTCCGTTTTCAACAAATTCTAATAAGAGTGGAGTTAGTATATTACTTAATGCCATTGAGGCCGTTCTGCAATAACGGGAAGTGATATTTGGCACACCATAGTGAATAACTCCATTTTTGACTATGGTAGGTTTTTCGTGTGTGGTCAGTTCTGAAGTTTCAAAACACCCTCCGTTATCAATCGCAACATCAATGATTACAGCGCCTTTTTTCATGTTTTCTACCATTGTTTCGCTGACGATGATTGGCGCTCTTGTTTTTCCTCGGATAGCACCAATGGCTACGTCGCAGCGCATTAAAGCTTTTAGCAATATCTTCTCTTGTATGGTCGATGTAGCAATGCGATGTGGTAGGTTGTTCTGTAGTCTTTTTAGCTTTTGTAGTGAATTGTCGAATACTTTGACATTTGCACCTAAGTTTAAAGCTGTTCGCGCAGCGTTTTCTGCTACAATTCCAGCTCCAAGGATCACTACTTCCGTGGGAAATACACCGGTGATATTTCCAAAGAGCAGTCCCTTTCCATCGTTAATAGTACTCATGAGTTCAGAGGCTATGTGAATAGAGGCTATTCCTGCAATTTCACTTAACGCACTGGTTGAGGGAAAAGAACCCAATTTGTCCTGTATGAAATCAATGCCAATAGCAGAGATTTTCTTCTTACTTAAAGCGTTAAAATACTTGTTATCAAGCGTTTTTAATTGAATTGTTGACCATGCCACCGAGTATGGAGCAAGCAGTTTTATCTCCTCCAAAGTAGGAGGGACAACCTTTATGATAATCTGACAGCCAAAAACCTTTTTGATATCCGCAGTAATTTCCGCACCAGCCTTACTGTATTCTTGATCTGTGTAACTCGCAGCTTCGCCAGCTCCTTTTTCGATTAAGATTCTATGACCATAAGAGGTTAAGGTATGTACTGCCTCAGGGGTGATACATATTCTTCTTTCGATATCAAAGTTTTCTTTTGGTACACCTATGAATAAGCTGCTTTTAGGTCTTTCAACCATAAGGCACTCTTCTTGAGGAATTAAATCTTTTTGAGAAAAAGGAGATGAGAAATTCATGATTGTTACAGGGTATTTAGTTATTTGTTAAAGTCAATCGTCTATCTCCATTTTCTAAAGTGAAGATTTCGATTAAAGTATGGTCTTCGGGAATTATATTAGGCGTTTTCTCAGGCCATTCTATAAAACACCAATTGCCAGAGTCAAGATATTCATCCATTCCCATGTCATAGGCTTCTTCTTCTTCTTCGATGCGATATAGGTCAAAGTGATAGACAATATCGCTTGTCGTAGCAGAATGATATTCATTGACGATAGAGAACGTAGGACTACTTGTCAAATCATTTACTCCTAAGTGCTTTGCTAATGATTTGATGAAAGTTGTTTTACCTGTGCCCATTTCAGCATCAAATAAAACAACTTTGTTCTGTATGTTTCTTAGTACTGTTTCTGCAGTCTGATCAATATTTTCTAAAGAAAATGTGATTTCCATTTTATTTGGGGTTTAAAATAATAAAAGGAACAATTAATTCTTCTAATGAGATACCTCCATGTTGGTATGTATTTCTGTAGTATGATACATAGTAATTGAAGTTATTCTGGTAAGCGAGAAATAAATCATTCTTTGCAAAAATAAATGAACTACTCAAATTAATACTTGGTAATTGTATTTTTTTAGGATCTTTCACTGCGTAGACATCCTTATTTTCAAAAGTAAGGCTTTTACCTGTTTTGTATCTCAAATTCAGGCTGGTGTTTTTATCGCCTATCACCTTAGAAGGATTCTTACAGTTAATTGTACCGTGATCGGTTGTGATGACTACTTTGTATCCCATTTGTTGGGCTTGTTGAATCATTTCAAACAAAGGAGAATTCTTGAACCAACTCACAGTTAGCGAACGATAAGCTTTGTCATTAGATGCCAGTTCTTTAATAACTTCCATTTCTGTTTTGGCATGAGAAAGCATATCTACGAAATTGTAAACAATCGTAATTAATTGGTTGTTCTTTAGGCTTTTGAAGTTTTCGGCTAACTTTTTACCTTCTCTTTGATTGGTGATTTTGTAGTATTCATTTTTTACGTCAAGTCGCAATCGCTTTAATTGGGCTTGTAAGAATTCATTCTCAAAAAGATTTTTTCCCCCTTCATCAGTGTCGTTCTTCCAATATTGTGGGAAATGTTCAGACATTTCTAAAGGCGTTAACCCTGAGAAAATGGCATTTCGAGAATACTGAGTTGCAGAAGGTAAAATGGAAAAGAAACTGTATTCAGATTCTACTTTATAGTGATTTCCTATTATAGGCTCAAATGCTCTCCATTGATCGTATCGCATATTATCGACAACGACAAATAATATTTTGGCATTTTCTTTTTTTAGTTCAGGAGCAATCCACTTTCTAAAGATTTGATGTGAAAATACTGGGCTGTCATCAGGGTTATTAATCCAATATTCATAGTTTTTCTCGACAAATTTACAAAAGAGGTTGTTGGCCTCAGATTTTTGACTGTCTAAGATATTAATTAACCCTTGATCTTCAATTGTCTCTAATTTTTGTTCCCAGTATAACAGTTTTCTATAAATAGATATCCAGTCTTCATAAGTCCTTGCATCTATAAGGTCCATCGATATATTGCGGAACTCTTTCTGGTAACTAAGTGTTGATTTTTCAGAGATTAATCGTGAATCGTCGAGGTTTTTCTTTAAGCTCAGAAGGATTTGATTCGGATTGACAGGTTTGATTAAGTAATCAGATATCTTTGATCCAATTGCTTCCTCCATAATGTATTCTTCTTCACTTTTGGTAATCATGATGATTGGTACACTACTGTTGATACTTTTGATTTCATTTAGAGTTTCTAATCCTGTAATCCCAGGCATATTCTCGTCAAGGAATACTACGTCAAATGATTGCTGTTTGACAAGTTCAATGGCATCTTGACCATTAGTACACGTTGTAACGATATAATTTTTTTTTTCTAAAAAAAGAATATGAGGTTTAAGTAAATCAATTTCATCATCGACCCATAATATGCTGATTTTGTTCATGTTTTGATTGTTTTGTAATTAGTTTGTGGGGTATTAATTCTAATAAAGAATAAAATAGTATTGATAAATATAATAATCAATTTTTGTATTACAATACTTAACGATATTTTTGTTACAGTATTATGTAAATATTGGGAAAATGTACTATTCATTCATAATTCCTCTTTACAATAGACCAGATGAAATTGACGAGCTTTTAGATAGTTTGACTAATCAAACCTATAAAGGTGATTTTGAGGTGGTTGTGGTAGAGGATGGTTCAGCAATTGATTCACGAGATATAGTGGCAAAATATGAAGACAGACTTTCAGTCAGTTACTATTATAAGGAAAATTCGGGACCAGGTGATTCGCGCAACTATGGTATGCAACGCGCTAAAGGAGATTATTTTATTGTTTTAGATTCAGATTGTATAATACCAAGTCAGTATTTGACAATTGTAGACCAATATTTAAATCACAAGTTTGTAGATTGTTTTGGTGGGCCTGATGCAGCATTGGATAGCTTTACTGATGTTCAAAAGGCAATCAACTTTGCAATGACCTCGTTTATGACAACTGGGGGTATAAGAGGGGGCAGTGAGCGAGTAGGTAAGTTTCAACCAAGGAGCTTTAATATGGGAATTTCAAAGAAAGCATTTGAAGCTTCAGGAGGTTATGGTAAAATACATCCAGGAGAGGATCCTGATTTGACGATTCGCTTATGGGAATTAGGTTTTGAAACGGAGCTTTTCCCTAAGGCTTATGTCTATCACAAAAGGAGAATAGACTGGAAGAAATTTTATACGCAAGTAAATAAGTTTGGCAAGGCAAGGCCTATTTTAAATAAAAGGTATCCAAAGTACAGTAAGTTAACCTATTGGTTTCCGAGTGTTTTTATTTTGGGATTACTTATGAGTTTGATAGGTATTTTATTTGAAAATTATTACTTGTTTTGTCTTTATATTTTGTACTTTTTACTTGTATTTATGACATCTGCGATAAAAGAGCGTAGTTTGAAAATAGGTTTTTTGTCAATTTTGTCAGTTTTTATACAATTTTTTGGTTATGGTACGGGTTTTGTTAAAGCTACTTATAGAATAGTTGTCTTGAATAGAAAACCTGAAGAAGCATTGCCAGAGATGTTTTTTAAATAGAAGGTAAGCGTTATGAAAATAGTTGGGTTAACAGGAGGTATAGGCAGTGGTAAAACGACGGTAGCCAAAATGTTTGAAGCAGAGGGAATACCGATTTATATAGCTGATGATAGAGCAAAGTATATAATGGATCGACAAGATGTAATAGATAGAATACAGGCTGTTTTTCCAATCAATGTGCTCGATGCTTTGGGAAAGTTAGATAGGAGAAAGATTCGCGAAGTAGTATTTGACAATAAATCACTGTTAAATGAGTTAAATAGTATAGTACACCCAGAAGTAAAGAAAGACTTTCTCGAATTTGTTCAGGCAAATCAGGCAGCTGATTTTATTATAAAGGAGTCAGCCATTCTATTTGAAAAGGGTTTGGATAGGGAATGTGACTTTACGATTCTTGTTACAGCACCAGAAGAAATAAGAATTGAGCGCGTAAAGAAGCGAGATAACACAACGGAAGACAGTATTCGACAGATTATAGCTAATCAATGGGATGACTTGAAGAAAAAGTCATTAAGCGATTATATTATTGAGAATATTGATATGAAATTGGTTAAAGAATGCGTAATTTCCATTGTTAATGACATTAAATTGAGAAAAAATTCAATTTAATTAGTTAATTTTATGTTAATCGTTATTATTGGTGTTTATTTTAATGTTAATTTTAAAAATCAATGAGTAAGTTTAGGTTTCGTTTATTAGTAGCTATTATGAGTTTTTCTCTGATAGGTATAATAATAGTTCAACTATATTGGATTGTAAGCTCATATAGAAATAATGATGAACAGTTTAAATATCATGTTCAACAGGTAATTGGAAATGTAGCAAATACAATTCAGCAAAATGAAGCGACTGAGTTCTATAAGTTTTACAATCAGTTAAAAGATAGTATTGGGACCGCTCCTAAACAAAGTGAACTAAAGCAGTATTTAATTGTCGAGAGAGACCCTGCTACCAATGAGGAGATATTTTACTCGAATTATTTAATAGCAGAGGACTATAATATAAAAAGTTCGCTCTTTGATAAGAAAGCTCCAGATTCAGTCAAGGTAAAGAATTTTATTTCTAAGAGAAAGACTGAGATTTATCGCGGTAATGGATTTGAGAGAAATGAGATAAATCAAAATTATCCTGATGAGGTTATTGAACAGACAGGTGGATTAGATTTATTAGACAAAGCGCAATTTGAAATTTATTTCAAAGATATTGTTGCTTTGCGAAGTGTAGATGAAAGAGTATCAAAAGATAATTTGCATGAACTACTGCAAAAGGAATTAAAGCAGTATGGTGTTAATGCTAAGTTTGAATTTGGTATTTATAATAAAGGATTGGCTACTAAGATTAAGTCAGATGAGTTTGAATACGAAGAAAACTCAACTTATGGTGTTCCAATCTTGAAAGATAATAGTGGGAAAAGTAAGTATCATTTGTACGTGTCTTTTCCAGAAAAAAGTAAATATTTGTTTTCTTCCTTAATTGGAATAACATTTTTATCAGTACTTTTTACAGTAGTTATTATAGCTGCGTATCTAAGTGCTATTGATCAGTTAATTAGACAGAAGCAAATTTCTGAAATAAAGACTGACTTTATCAATAATATGACGCATGAGTTTAAGACGCCTATTGCAACTATAAACTTAGCGTTAGATGCTATTAAGAATCCCAAGGTGATATCTGATCCAGAAAAAGTTGATCGATATCTAAAGATGATACGGGACGAGAATAAGCGAATGCATGCTCAAGTCGAGAATGTCTTGCGTATTTCGAAATTGGAAAAGCGCGATTACGATGTTGAGAAGGATAGAATGGATGTTCATGAAATTATTGAAAATGCTGTTGATCACGTTGCTTTGATTATACAAGATAGAGGCGGAGATATAAACTTGCATTTAGATGCTACTAGAACTGATGTCTTAGGTAATGATTTTCACTTTACCAGTGTGATCGTAAATATCTTAGACAATGCAATTAAGTACTCTAAAGAAAGACCTATAATCGATGTTTATACTGAGAACTATAGGGACTTTATCTTGATTAAAGTAAAAGATCAAGGAGTAGGGATGAGTAAAAATGCTCAAAAGCGTATATTTGACAGATTCTACAGAGAACATACGGGAGATTTACACGATGTTAAAGGTCATGGATTAGGTTTGGCCTATGTTCAACAAATTGTAGAAGTACACAATGCTCAAGTATATGTAGAGAGCGAAAAAGGAAAAGGAAGTACATTTATTATAAAAATGCCATTAATAAATTAATACATATAACATGGAAACAACAAACAACAAAAAGATTTTATTAGTAGAAGACGATCCTAATTTCGGAGCAATCTTGAAAGATTATTTAGCCATTAATGATTTCGAGGTTACATTAGCAAAGAATGGGATGGAAGGTTTTGAAAAGTTCAAAAGAGATACTTTTAACCTTTGTATTTTAGACGTTATGATGCCTTATAAAGACGGATTTACCTTAGCCAAAGAAATCCGTGATAAGAATAAGGAAATTCCAATTATCTTCTTAACTGCAAAGTCAATGAAAGAAGATGTATTGAAAGGTTATAAGGTTGGAGCAGACGATTATTTAAATAAGCCTTTTGATTCAGAAGTTTTACTGATGAAGATAAAAGCAATTATTCATAGAAAATCTTCAGAAGTTAAAACGGATAATACTAAGTTTGAATTTCAAATTGGTAAATTCCATTTGAATTCTAAATTAAGATTTTTAACTTTTGAGAATGATGAGCCAATCAAATTATCTCCAAAAGAGAATGAATTATTAAAAATGTTAGCTATCTACGAGAATGATTTAATGCCTCGTGAAGTAGCCTTAACAAAGATCTGGAGAGATGATAATTACTTTACTTCTCGTAGTATGGATGTTTACATCGCTAAGTTGAGAAAGTATTTAAAATTAGACGAGAGTGTTGAAATCTTAAACATTCACGGAGAAGGATTCAGATTAGTGGTTAAAGACAAAGAAGATCAAAAATAAGATTGAGTCGATATAAAAAAGGGACAATGTTTTAAACATTGTCCCTTTTTTTGTCTATCTAAATGATATTATTTTGCTTTTTTAGGGCTTATAATCTTGACATCTTGAAATGCTATGGCGCCTCTTACAATACTTAGTATAACATCATATAAGGCATTTATAATTTGTACTTTAAGCTCATTCTTGGTGTGTATTAAGCTAATTTCTCTTGCGGGTTTAGGGTCTTTAAATTGAACCAAATTAGCTTGATCATCTCTACTCAAGTTTATTGTATGTAGGTATGGAAGAAGGGTATAACCCAATCCTTCTTTAGATAGATTGATTAGCGTTTCGAAACTTCCACTTTCAAGTTTAAAACTCCTGTCCTCTGAGGCATTTGCATTTTTGCAAATATTGATGATTCCATCTCTAAAACAGTGGCCTTCTTGTAAGAGTAAGAGGTTTTTTAAGTCTAATTCTTCTGCAGTTATCTCTTTGTTTAGTCCTTGTTTAAACTGCGGAGGAATATATCCAACAAATGGTTCATAGTACAAGACTTTTTCAACGATATCACTATCTTGCAAAGGAGTTGCAACAATAGCAGCGTCTAAGTAACCATTTTTAAGCTTGTAGATAATTTCATCAGTAGTGTACTCTTCAACAATTAAGTGAACTTTACTGTATTTTGTAAAGAATGTTTTTAGGAACATAGGTAGCAATGTAGGGGCTACAGTAGGGATAATTCCTAATTTAAAGACTCCGCCAATAAAGCCTTTTTCCTGATCTATTAAATCTTTTATTCTGTCTGATTCATCTACAATTTTCTGAGCTTGTTTTATAATAATTTCTCCAATTGCAGTTAGTTGAATCGGCTTGCTACTTCTGTCAAATATTTGAACACCAAGCTCTTCTTCGAGCTTTTGTATTTGCATACTTAAGGTAGGTTGGGTTACAAATATTTTTTCGGCTGCAAGCGTAAAGTTTCGGTGCTCAGCAACAGCCAGAGCATATATTAATTGGGTAATTGTCATAAATAAACTATTCCTTATTTTGTTGTAAGTTAGTTAAAATAAGTGATATCTAATTGTCTGAATCTATTTTTTCTAATTCTTTAAAGTTCTTCATTAATTTTTTGATTAATAAACCATAAATCACTTTATAATACCCCCAAGTTAACAAGATGAAAAGAGCTGAAAAAACAGCCATTAATGCTAAAAAAACTATACTCTGTTTAAAGTTAATATTTGAATTTGTCCATGGAATATAGTTGATAGTTGCGAGAATAATAACTAATCCTATAATGATTAGATTGGTGTAGATATAGTAATTGACTGTCTTTTTGGTTTTTAATATTTGTGCAATGAGTTGTTTTGTTGAGGTTGCTACAGATATTTTGCGGTAATTGAAAAAGAACAATACAATAAATACGATAGAAGTCAATCCTGAGATATAATCTATGTAATCCACAAGAAAATATAAAGGTTTGCCCTTTAACTCTATTTCGTTTTGTTCTTTAAAAGAATATAGATAACTAAGTAGATTAAGCACAATAAATTCTATGATGCTAATCACGAAAATCCACATAACTATAGACGATGACTTCTTGTGAATCATCTTCTGTATCTCTTCTTTTGAAATCTTAGGAAAATCCTTTTGCTGATTCCAGTGTTTTTTAAGTAAATCTAACTCCTGCATGATATCTAACGTATTACTATGGATTTAATAGCTGTTTTAGTTTTGTTTTAATTCGATTCATTTTAACCCTTGCATTTATACTTGATATACCAAGTGTTTCTGCTATTTCATCATAATTTTTATCTTCTAAATAAAGAAAGACAAGGGCTTTTTCGATGTCATTTAATTCTTGTAGGGCTTTGTACATTGCTTTAAGCTGTTCTTCTTCCTCTTCGTTGTACTCTGTGTATTCAAATTTGTGGATACTAAAGTCAATAGAAGTAGTGTCTATTGATCGCTTCTTCTTACGATATAAAGAGATTGCCGTATTTAATGCGATTCGGTAAGCCCAGGTAGTGAATTTAGCATCTCCTCTAAACTTAGGATAGGCATTCCATAGTTGAATGGAGATTTCTTGAAAAAGATCTTTATGAGAAGCCTCGTCGACTGTATATAATCGACATACTTTATGGATAAGGTTTTGATTGTTATCCAATAAGGTTATAAATTCAGGCTCCAGATGTTTATTCATATCTAATGTGTCGCACAACTTATATTATTGTTACAAATAATATGATTAATATTTCTTTAAAGATATATCTTCGCAAATATATATTATAATATGCTTAGATTAAAAGAATTTGACCTGTCGGATATTCCGACAATGATTAAATGGGGGTTTTCGAAAGAAGAGTTGTTTCAATTTGCAGGTGATGCCTTTTCTTATCCATTGCGAGAAGAAGAAGTCATTAGTTTTATGAAGAAAGAAGGTTCTTCTTTTTTTGCAATACAAGAGATCGTTAGTAATACAGTGATAGGTGTAGGTGAAGTAGTCTTAGAGCCATATAATACTTGTAAGTTAGCAAGAATTGTAATTGGAGATACAGCGTTTAGAGGAAAAGGTTATGGACAAGAAATGATTGTTTTATTGACAGATTATTGCTTGCAAGAGCTACAGGCAACGAAAGTTTATCTGAATGTGTTTGATTGGAATATTGGAGCTATAAAATGTTACGAAAAAGTAGGATATCAGTTCACTGAAAAAAGTAGAGAGTTCAAGGTTAATGAAGAACTTGTTTGGATTTCAAGGGAAATGGTTTATGTCCAAGACTAAAATAAGAAAAGTCTGCTATTGCAGACCTTTCTTATTTTAGATATGATTTTATTACATCTTCTATTGATGGTTCTAAGTGGTTAATATCGACTACTACACCATCTTTATCGATAATAAATGCTGTAGGTATTGTTCGAACCCCATATTTAATTTGCAAGGTTGCAGGATCTGATATGTGTGTCCAATCCAACTTCTCGTCTTGTATTGTTTTTCTAAGTTCCTCATTGTCTTCGTCTAAAGCAATACTGATGATTTTGAGTCCTTCTCCTTTGTATTTTTGGAATAATTCAGAGATAAATGGAGTTGTTTCTTTACAAGATGGACACCAAGGAGCCCAAAAGTGAAGTATAGTGACCTTGCCTAAGTTTTGAAGTAATGTAATTCTATTTTGTTGTAAGTCTACCGCTTCAAAATCAGGAGCATATTCACCTACTTTAATTTTTGTTTCATTAGTTTTATCAATCATTCTCTTTACTGCCTGACCAATATTTGTCTCTTGTAATTCTTTGCTTAGTTGCGCATAGTTGTAATAAGCTTCTTCACGAGAGATATTGTCGTTGTCGAGTCTTTGGTAAAGGACAACAAGCGATGTAAAGCTATTTGGTTTATTTGCTGATTGATCAAGGATTACGTCCGAAACCTTTTTTATCAAAGTATTAAATTCTGCAGAAATAGCGTCAATGGTTTTACCATCGTTTTCTTGCACTGCATTTTCAAGAATGGGTTGATTTATATCCTTAAAACGGGTTAACTCTAATTGACTTTCGCGAACTTTCTGAGTGAACTGATCTAATTCATCGTTGTTCTTTGTACCAGTAATAGATGAGGTATTGATGTTCTGTGGAGTATTATAAGCCTTGATATGACCTTGTTCTAAAATGAAAGCATCATTTATATCATCTGTTGTTAAAATAGCATAAGAAGGCGCTGTAATCGTACCTTTAAAACTATAGGTGTTGTTTTTAATCTGTGTTGAGTCAGTTTTTACAAAATCATTCTTTATGGGATCTAATATTGATAAATAGATATAACTTCCATTCGTTTGTTGAAGTGTTGATCCTGTGATTGTATATGGGTGCTTTTTTGAAGAAAAGCTCATAGTTAGAAATGCGATTCCTAATAATAGGGCAGATTTACGTAACATAATTTTTAATTCTTTTAAGCTAAAGGTATAATAAATGTTCTTAAGGTAAATGGTTATTTAGTTATTTTTATGTTTTCACGACAAAAGAGTTGTGCAGTTAGAAACAATACATCACTAAGACTATAAAGAAGAATAATGGCCGTTTACAAATAAAAAAGAGGCTTCATATGCTTATGAAGCCTCTTTCGAAGTTGTTTATTATTTTAATAACTCAGCAACTTTTGCTTTAAGTTTATCTCCTCTTAAATTTTTTGCAATTACTACGCCATTTTCGTCTAATAAGAATGTCGCAGGAATACCTCTTACCTCATATTCTTTTGCGATTGGTTCTTTCCAATAAGCGAGGTTTGAAATGTGATTCCAAGTCAATTGGTCTTTGTTGATTGCCTCAACCCAATTCTCTTTTGTTTGATCTAAAGAAACCCCTATGATGTTCAATCCTTTTTCGTGATATTCATTGTAAAGTTTTACAACGTTTGGGTTCTCAATACGACAAGGCTCACACCAAGAAGCCCAGAAATCAATTAGAGTAACTTTACCTAAAACATCTTCTAATGCTAATTCTTTTCCATCAGGAGTCAGTGCTTTGAAGTTAGGTGCTTTACTTCCAATTTTTACTGCAGGCTCAGGTAATTTAGATATGTACTCATTAAGAGCTTTACCAATAGTTGTTGTTTTTAAATCTAAAGAAAAGCTATCAAATATTGGTTCAATCTCATCTTTCGAATAGTAACCATTATGAGTATATTCATTATAAGTGATCAATGTAGCAATAGAAGAGCGATTAGTTTCGATATAGTTTTCATACCAATCTGCATAAGCTCCAGTTAATTTGCGATCTTGATTCTTGATTTCTTCTATAACTGCAGTATTGTTCTCTTGTTTTGCTTTGATATAAGCTTCTTCATTTTGCGCTCTGAAATCAACAATAGGTTTTGTCAATTCATCTTTCTTTGCGATAAAGCTATAATATTCGTCATTGTATTTAGTTCCGCTGACAAGATTTTTTTCTTTCGAATGTTCTACTTTTATCTTGTTATTATCTTCAAGAATAAAAGGAATTCTACCAGGGTTTTCACCAATGTGAATAAAGGCTTGGTCAATTGCGTTTGTAGTTGCTCCTTTGAATACAAAAGAATTGTCTTTTACAACTGTAGAATCAATAGCAAAAAATTGGTTATTGTCTAAGTTTAACTTTTCAAGATATACTACAGTACCTTCTTCAACGTCTTCTGTTGATCCTGTAATTTGATATCCACTTTGCCCACATGCTGTTACTAAAGCAGCAAATGACAATAGTCCTATGATCTTTTTCATGTATATGTTTTTATAACTGTTATAACAAATATAGGTAAAAATAGTTGTTATATTTTGATGATTAGTAGGTGATATGTTGTAAATACCATAAATAGGGTAGTTTATTTATGATATTTCTTAATGTATAAATGAAAAGTAAAAGAAAATAATAAACCATCCAATCGTTAGACAAAGCCCGCCTATAGGAGTTATTGGACCTAATATTTTGATTTTTTTACCAAAAGTAGAACTTAACGTCAGTCCATATATACTAAATGAGAACAATATGGTCCCAATTATAATGATGTTAGCAGCGTGTGCTAACTGGTCTGCTTTAGGCATGAATGCCATTGCTACAAGTAATATTGCATGATACATCTGGTATTTTACGCCTGTTTCGAAACTCGTAAGTGAATCAGATTTCATATATTTTTTCAAAGCATGCGCACCAAATGCACCAAAGATAATGGCAAGTCCGCCAAATAAACTTCCTGCTATTAAAGGGGTAATATTGTTTATCATATGTTGTTTTAATTTAAGGTTAACTGTCCTAATATTTCTTCTGACATGAAAGGGCCACCTGGATAACGTGCTGTATAGTCAAGATTAAGCCAGATTTGTCCTCTCTCATCAATGTGGTAATAGATTTCTCTTCCTTTTGTTTCTTCTCTGAACAAAACTTCTTTGATTAAGTATATTGCTTGTTCTAAATCCGCTTTGTTGTGAATCAACATCTCAGGGTACATATGTCCTTTTGTATGGATTAACCGTGGTGTACCACCGATAGCTCTAATACAAGCAGCCATTAATACGGAATAATCGTCGCAGTCACCCGAAAAGTGAATTAATGATTCTGATGCTGTCGCGATATATTCTCTTCCCTTTGGATCATTAACGTAGTTCCATCGCGTTCGGATCTCTTTAAAGATAGCAAGGGACTGGATTAACTGTCGGCTTTCGTAGTAGCCTTTTGTTCTTGTAAAGTGTTTGGTCGTAGCTAATAAGGCAAAATTCCTTACCTGTGGGTTGTCGAACTCAATAGCTCTAATGATTTTGTTCTTATTTGGAAACGGCAATAGCTTAGAGATAATAATATCTTGTGGAGCCGGAGCTTCAGACATATTGTAAACCATTGCCCTGTAGTCCTCATAAACTTCATAATAGCCATATCCTCCTTTTATCGTTGTCCACGTAAGTATTCCAAGATAACAAAAGAGTATTATAAGCAAAAGGGTCTTTAGTTTTTGCAATAAAAATTGAAGTATAGCTACAATGAGGATAAAAAGTAAAATACGATCCAGTTGAAAAGGCCATTCAGGGTCTACTATATTGTGGTGTAAGATAATAAAGATAGGTACCGTAATCAGAATATTCAGTAATAAAATGATGATAGAATCCCAAGGTTTTGGAATTCTAATATAAGTGTACCATTTTTTTTTACCTCTATTATCTGTGTTCATCGTTTAAAACTGGGATATTTAAGCCACTTAGAGTATTATGTGTTTATATTCTTTTAGCGTTTCTATCTGACCTAACTCTTGCAATTGATTTTGAATTTTGTCAAAGTGTTTTTGTGATAATTGTCTTTGAGACCAACGTGTTAGTGTTAACCAGTTTTGTATATCCTCAAGTTTTTGGTTGTATTTACTTGCTAATGTTCTATCGATACTTGGGATCTTTTTAAACTCTGCAGTTGTTGTATTTACAACTTCCAATATATGCTTAACCAAGGACTTGTTTTCCGAGACAAACTTATTAGTACCAACGATGACAAATGACGGCCAAGGAGTTGGACATTCACCTATTCTGCGAAAGATCTGCTTATCAACGATAGGTTGAGTCATGAATCTTTCCCACATAAAGTAGTCAGCTTCTCCATCTGTCAAAGCGTTTATTGCTCCTTCAAGTGTATTAACTACTACAAACTGTAGTGAACTGATGTCCCAATTCATTGACTTAGCGTGTACAATAGCCATAAGGTGTGAACCAGATCCATATCTACTGATTGCAATTTTCTTATTCTCTAATTCGCCGATTGATTGGATAGGAGAACTGTTTGCTACGTGTATTCCCCAAATTAAAGGAGAAGATACATATTCCTGTACGATTGTTGTCTGATTGCCATTGGATATATCCTTGATTATTCCTTCAGATAATATAACGGCAAGATCTGCTTCTTCATTGCGTAGTAATTGACACATTTTTCCAGTTCCTTCTGGTATATCTTCCCACTGTAGGTCTATTCCAATCTCATTGAATTCTCCATTTTCAATACAAAGGTGCCATGGTAAATTAAAATGTTCGGGAACCCCTATAATCTTAACTTTTTTCATTTTTAAATTGTATACATTTTCATGCTAATATACTAAAAATGCAAATTCTGTTAGTTATCTAATTATGGGTTTATTCTAAATAAAAAAACTCTACTTGATTAAGTAGAGTTTTTAATAGTTTAGGATTTCATAGATCCTGTATTTTTAAATCTTATGTGGAATTTATAAGCTTCTTCAAGGATATGTGGGGTATGACCACCTACTTCTTTTACAGCTCTATCGAAATAATCTCTTAACTCATCTCTGTAGTCAGGATGAGCACAGTTTTCTATGATTACTTCAGCTCTTTCGCGTGGAGATAGACCTCTCAAGTCTGCTAAACCAATATCAGTAACAAGAATATCTACATCGTGTTCTGTGTGGTCTACATGGGACACCATTGGCAAAACGTGTGATATCACATTATTATCCTTAGATGCTGCTTGTGTAACAAAGATACTTAGGTAGGCATTTCGAGCAAAGTCTCCAGAACCTCCAATACCATTCATCATTTTATTACCTCCAATATGTGTTGAATTTACGTTTCCGTAGATGTCAAACTCAATAGCAGTGTTGATAGCGATAATTCCCAATCTTCGGATTACCTCTGGGGCATTACTAATGTTTTGTGGTCTTAGAACTAATTTATCTTTGTATTGGTCGAAGTTCTCAAGCAATCTGTTGTAGCATTCTTCAGTAACAGTAATTGAAGAACCAGATGCGAAAGTCATCTTACCAGCATCGATTAAGTCAAATGTACTGTCTTGCAATACTTCTGAATACATCGTAAGGTTCTCGAAAGGGCCGTGTTTAAATCCGGTTAAAACAGCGTTTGCAACTTTTCCAATACCTGCTTGTAAGGGAAGTAACGCATAGGTTAATTTACCTTTTTTAACTTCTTCTTCAAAGAAGTTTAATAGGTGTTGAGATATAGCTGATGTCTTGTGATCAGGTTCCGGAAGCAGGGCAGGGGTATCTTCTATACTTGAAAATACAACTCCTACTACATTCTTAGGATTCAAGCGAATGAAAGACTCACCGATTTTATCTTCAACTGTATGAATAGGGATAATCTCGCGTCTTGGTTGTTTTTTTGGTACACAGTTGTCGTGGATACCTTCTATGCTCAATGGAATAGCTGTGTTAACTTCAATGATTATTTTTTTGGCAACACTGGCAAAGTAAGCTGAGTTTCCTATAGAAGTTGTAGGAATAATAAAACCTTCCTCATTAATATAGGTAGCTTCAATAATAGCTATCTCTACTTGAGGTATGTGTTTTTCTTGTAATTGTTCTATTGTTTCACTTAAGTGTTGATCGATATACTTTACTTGACCACTATTAATTGTTTTTCTTAGAACTGCATCTGCTTGGAAAGGCATACGGCGTATAAGTGCATTGTTAGTAGCTAAGTCTGCATCGGTTGTTTGTCCTAAGGAAGCTCCAGTGATTAGTGTGATAGCAACATTCTCTTTTGCAGCGCGTTGTGCAAATGCTGGTAAAACTGATTTACTATCTCCTGCTTTAGTGAAGCCACTTGCTCCAACTACGGCTTGATCATGAATTAAAAGAGCTGCTTGTTCTGCAGCAATTATTCGTTCTCTATAGGGAGCATATTTAATACGCTCTATTCTCGAGTCTTCTTTCGTCATTTCAAATAAAAATTTTAAGCTCTTAAATTTAATAATATTATTTATTATTTATCAAATAAAATGCCATTCAGGTAGATTAATGCTTTACTTTAAATCTATTAGTATAAAGTATATAACTATTGTGAAATAATTTAAGAAACAAAAAGTAAAATAAAGGTTTTAATTCTTTTTGTTGCTTTTAATGTAATTAGCTTTTGTTGAAAAAGTTGATAATACTGCAAAAAGCAACTTATTTAAGTAGAATATGTTTTGTTTTATTGAATGAACATAGATATAAAGTACACTAAATAATAATAATTTCTTAATATAGATACAACTCAGGTTTGATCGCTTTTATGTATGCAAGTTGAATCATAATTATATTGATTTGCTTGAAGTATTCGTCTAAGTGTTTACTGTCTATCAGTATTTAAACGAGTTTGTCGAACTGTGATTTGACTTTTGTACTTTATTTGAACTTTACTTTGAGTGAAAGTTAAAGCGATGAGCTGTTTTATCACTTTAATAAGGTCGGATGTGGATATTTATGTAGCATCTAAACAATCAGTAAAGCAGGAAAGAGAAAGATATCAGTTCTAAACTATGATTGGTAACACTAAGGAACGCAGGGTGGTCCTTCTTGATTACTCCTTATCTCACTTAAGTATTTAGCATATAGAAAAATCGGAGGAGAAACCCCTTGTTGCCTGGGGGAGAAGGATAATCAAAGGAGTTATTCTCTCTCAATACTATACATTTTTAAAGAATAGTAGAATAGAAAGACCTTTATAGATCTTTGTTTAAGTGATAAATCAAAGCAGTCTTGCTTGGGCTTTCTTTGGGGTTTCTAGGCGATTGCTAGGGGTTTTGTTCGGAAAACACGCCTTTTCAGCAGGAAAACCGCAAGGAAGGTGCAAGAAAACCGCAAGAAAGCCCAAGGAAAGTGTTTTCATTTCTCCTAATTGATGACTTTATATGGTATACGAAATTTTAGCTATTAACAGCAAGATATTGAGCAGTTATCAGAACCTTTCTAAGGGTTGAGTCAGGTTGAATTAGTTGCACCCCTCCTGAGAAAGGTAAATCATCATCAAATAGCTAAAGCAATAGTCATGAGTAAACTTACGCTAAGTTTCAAGGGTAGATAAAAGATAACTTTTTCAAACCACTATAAAGCATGATTTTGGAGCTATACATTAGATAATGAACATATTTAGTTAGGCTATTGTTTGATTTTCAAGTTAAAGAAGTAGCTTCTTTCATCTTAGCTATAGTGATATAATAGGGGGAATGCCTGTCCTTCTCAGATTGACTAAACTTTAGGTGGAGTTTCCCATTTTTGAGATAGACTCTTTCTTTTGAGTATGGAATTAAAAGGCATAAAAAAAGGTAGTATAAAAATATACTACCTTTTCATATCATTAAATTACTTCTTTTTTTATTTTATTGTGCACTTAATTTATCTAATGTGTACACAATCAATTTATCAACAGCAGCATATGGATCTTCAGAGAAAGTACCATTAGCTCTATTAGCGATAATTGTATTTAGAGATACTGCATGGTGACCTAATAATTTACAAAGGCCATAAATAGCAGATGTTTCCATTTCAAAATTAGTCACTCTATGACCTCCAAATTTGAAGTTGTCAATTTTGTGATTTAATTCAGGATCTTGAATAGCAAGTCTTAATACACGTCCTTGTGGACCATAAAAACCACCAGCAGTACCTGTGATGCCTTTAAATGTTTTGTCACTTTCTAATTTAGCTTCCAGTTCAGGACTATTTTGTACAAAATAAGGGCGTCCTTTTCTCAAATCCCAATTAGTATGTTTGATAAATGCATCCTCTAAGTCTGTATCGATCACTTTGTCAATTACGTAAGAACGCATTAAGTTGTCTAAACCAAGACCATATTGTGATAAAACAAAACTGTTTACAGGAATATCAGCTTGTAAAGAACCCGAAGTACCAATACGCACAATATTAACCGATGTCAAATCTTTCTTGATTTCTCTTGTATTTAGGTCGATATTGAATAAAGCGTCAATTTCATTGATAGCGATGTCAATATTATCAGGACCAATACCTGTAGAGATCACTGTAATTCTTTTCCCTTTATAGGTTCCAGTACAAGTTTTGAACTCTCTTTTTTGAGTTTCAACCTCTATTTTATCGAAGTGTTTTGAAATTCGATCAACGCGGTTTTGGTCACCTACGAAGATGATGTCTTTTGCAACATGCTCAGGTCTTAAATTTAAGTGGTAGATACTACCATCAGGATTTAAAATTAGCTCAGAATCTTTTATTTTCATAATATTCAAAATTTATTTATCCACCTACACGTTTTACTTTGTAGCCTTCTTTTGTTAAATATTCCATTATTTTATCTCTAAAGTTTCCTTGGATGATTATTTCACCTTCTTTAGCACTTCCTCCTACACCACATAGTGTTTTTAGTTTTTTTGCTAATGCTTTTAAATCATCTTCGGTTCCTTCAAAACCTTTTATAATCGTGGCTATTTTACCGCCTCGATTCTTTTTGTCCAAATGAGCTTCCAGTTTTTGAAGATGAGGGGCAGGTGTTTCGAAATCTTCATTGGTATTGAAATCGAAATTCTCATTTGTAGAGAAAACAAAACCTCCTAAATCTTCAAAGCTATTTGTTTTTTTTGCCATATTGTTGTTTGCTGAATTGTGTTTAAATTATAAACGCTCTTTTCAAAGTTACGAAAAATGTATTTGCTTAAAAAGCGATTATTACTTAAAGA
>NZ_WSPP01000101.1:0-25841 GCF_009767705.1 Myroides sp. LoEW2-1
TTACTAATACATTTTTTAGACAGTAATGATTGAAGAAAAAGAATCAACGACAAAAGTTGAAATTAAGGTAAAAACTCAGTTATAGCAAAATAGTAAAACCACTTATGACGCATACTTATATACATAAGCAAAAAGAAATTAATTTCACCTTTTGGTATTTTTGCAGAAGTAGCTTAGAAATAAAGTAATTAATTTACCTTATCTAAGAGAAATCAAAACTCGCTAAAAAAGTCCTGAAGAATTGAAAAGGCATCATACTCCATATTAAGAAAACAATAAGTTCCCTAAATTACACTCTAATTCTTTAGTTATCTGTTCACTAAACTTCATTTAAGCATATTTACAAACACACAGCGTTGTTTAAAACAAAAATTTACTTCGAACAACATTTGATCACATTCTTCTTGATAGCAAAAACTTCAAGCAAACTAAAAACATCATTTCCTTGGACTTTCTTGCACTTTTCTTTGAGTATCCTTGGGGTTTTACTCGCAAAAAGGGGTATTTCCCGAAGAAACCCCCAAGAAAGCCCCTCGAATTCCCAAAGAAACTACCTCCAATCTTACAGTAATTTTCTCTATAACCGAAAACTTTTCGTATTTAGGTTACAATAGAAAAACACAAAACGAAGTCATCATAGAGGCTATTAAATCCTGTAGACACCTTTTCTTAATCGCAAAAATGAAGATTACTCTTTAATATGACTAATGCAGTAATAGCAAGCTGCTAAATTACACAAGTGAGAAAGGTTGTTTTTAGCCTTTCTTTACCATTCCTGAGAGGAACAAAATATTATTTTACTTTTTCCTATCAAACATTCACCATTAAGTCAATAAAAATTTAATATAAGACAATGGATAAACTATTCTCAATTAATACTATGAGTAATACTGTTTCAATCTTGACATATCCCCTAAGGTTTACTAAATTGCCAAAAAAACAAAATGAATACTACCACGATCTATTTAGCCTCAGCTCTTATTACTGATCAAGACAATCGCATGTTAACTGTGCGCAAAAAAAAATCCATCTATTATATGATGGCTGGCGGAAAAATAGAAAAGGGAGAAACTCCCGAACAAGCATTAATCAGAGAGTTGCAAGAAGAATTAAGTCTGACTATTACAACAAACGAGATAAAATTATTAGGTACACATAGTACAACAGCAGTTAACGAAGCAAATACAATTGTCACAGCTCATATTTACCATATTATTGTAAATAATACTGAAATACAACCTGCATCAGAAATTGAAGAAATTAAATGGTTAACAATAGATAACTATCAAGAAACGAAACTCGCACATTTACTAAAAGAGTTTAGTCTTCCTATTTGGCTTAAACTTATGAAGTAGTCCACTATTTCATGCACCACATTTTTTTCATAGTGGTGAACTTACTTAGAGCAGAGTTGCTCAGCATGATGACTCCTTCAAAAGGATATATATACGCAACTCTCTACAAACAGATCTAATATTATATGCTCTCTACTGCGCTTACCCATTCTATAAAAGATAGAGCTACAGTTGATTACTGATTGTTAACCAATGGATTTTATAAAAATCAAAGTACATTATAGAAAAGACAAAAGCCTCTTAGGACAAGACTAAGAGGCTTTATATATCGTTAACAATCACTAAGCTTGTTTCTTGACGAACTTCGTTAAAATAACAATCTGTTGACCGTCAATTTTTCCTTCAATTTGTTCAGTATTATCGTGTACCAAACGGATATTACGCACAGCAGTACCAATTTTAGCATTGATTGTAGATCCTTTTACATCTAAATCTTTAATTAAGGTAACTGTATCTCCACCGACAAGTATATTTCCATTGCAATCTTTATGCAAATCAACGCTTCCATCTCCAGTATGATCACCTGTTAACTTAGCAAATTCCAACAACTCATCATCTAAATACATCATCTCTAAACTATCGGCCGCCCAACTTTCATTGCGGAAACGGTTTAGCATACGCCAAGCTACAACCTGAACAGCAGGAAACTCACTCCACATAGAAGTAGTTAAACATTGCCAGTGGTTTGCATCTAACTCTGCTTTCTTTTCAATTTGCTCTAAACAAGTATCACAAATATAGATTTCTCTATCTGCTTCGTTAGCTGCCGCTGGTGGTACCTCATACACATTCAAATGTCCTGTTGCTTCACATAGTTCGCATTTATTACCACTTCTCTCTTTTAATTGCGCTTCAGTTTTCATTTATAAAACAATATATTATTAAAGTTGTAAAGATATATGTTATTATTTAGATATAAAAAATAATAAAACACTTCAGTAATTAAACCTTTTTTATTGCACAGATATGAATTTAACAAAACACTTAATTTTTTAAAATGCTTCTAAAAATTAGTTCTTAGAATTGTGGTTTCACCTAAATAGCGTTCTAAATCATTACACAATTCATCATAATACCTCATAGCTGGTGAATAAACAGAAAGACAGTGTCAAAAAACCTTATCTTTACTAATCAATAACACAAACTATTATTTTACATGAAAACAGATATCGAAATTGCTCGCGAAAGTGAGCTAAAAAGAATACAAGATGTAGGCCAATCTATTGGTGTGAACCCTGATGAATTAATTCCCTACGGGAAATATATGGCTAAAGTTCCTTTAAGTGAGATGGACACAGAAGGCATCAATAAATCAAACCTCATATTAGTTACTTCCATCACCCCTACAAAAGCAGGAATTGGCAAAACTACTGTCTCTATTGGATTAGCATTGGGATTAAATAAAATAGGTAAAAAAGCCGTAGTAGCACTACGCGAACCTTCATTAGGTCCATGCTTCGGAATGAAAGGTGGGGCTGCAGGAGGTGGATACGCGCAAGTATTACCTATGGAGAATATCAACCTGCATTTCACTGGCGATTTTCATGCTATCACCTCAGCGCACAATACCATTAGTGCCTTATTTGACAATTATATTTATCAAAATAGATCTTTAGAAAATGGCATCAAGGAGATATTGTGGAAAAGAGTTTTAGACGTAAACGACAGAAGTCTTCGCTATATCAATACAGGACTTCGAGGTAGTGCTAATGGTGTTCCTCAAGAATCAGGTTTTGATATCACTCCTGCTTCTGAGATTATGGCAATCCTTTGTTTAGCTACAGATATAGAAGATTTGCGTCGCCGCATTGAAAACATTCTCTTAGGATATAGATATGACGGCAGTATGTTTACTGTAAAAGATTTAGGCGTTGCTGGTGCGATTACAGTTTTACTTAAAGATGCACTAAATCCCAATTTAGTACAGACTACAGAGAATACAGCTGCTTTTATACATGGAGGCCCATTTGCTAATATCGCTCATGGGTGTAACTCTGTTATTGCAACTAAAATGGCGATGAGCTACGGAGACTATGTGATTACAGAAGCGGGATTCGGAGCAGATTTAGGAGCTGAGAAATTCTTTGATATCAAATGTCGTAAGTCTGGCTTACAGCCGAAGTTGACGGTAGTAGTCGCTACTGCTCAAGGATTAAAAATGCACGGAGGCGTAGCAATCGATGAAATCAAGACTAAAAATATAGAAGGTATTCAAAAAGGTTTAGACAATTTAGCTAAGCACGTTGAAAACATCAAGTCATATGGGCAAAGTATCGTTGTAGCCTTTAACAAATACGCTACTGATGATGCCGAAGAACTAGCTATCGTAGAACAATATTGTAAAGACAATCATATCGGATTTGCTATTAATAACGCATTTGTAGAAGGAGGTGAAGGTGCAAAAGCATTAGCAGAAGTTGTAGCTAATACTATTGCAACTAATCCGAGCAAACCTTTACAATTTCCTTATCAAGATGAAGATACTATCTCAGTGAAGATAGAAAATATAACTAAGAAAATATACGGTGCTAATAATGTAGAGTTTTCATCTGCAGCTAAAAAGAAATTAGCTCAGCTTCGAAACACAGCTATGGATAAGTTTCCAGTATGTATTGCCAAAACACAATATTCTTTTTCTGCAGATGCAACAGCTTATGGTGTAGCTAAAGATTTTGATATTGTGATTAACGACATCGTGATCAACAGAGGTGCAGAATTTATCGTTGCCATCGCTGGTGATATTATGCGTATGCCTGGATTACCTAAATCACCACAAGCATTGAGAATTGATTTTGTCGATGGGTTAATAGAAGGATTAAGTTAATTTACATCTCATATAGGAAAACAAAAAAAAGGTATTGACGAATTGTTCAATACCTTTTTTTAATTGCATTAACTTTTAACAGAGTATTACAAATTAATAAAATAAAAATAAATTAACAAAATATAAAAAAACATAATTTTCACCATGTGTATTTTTACTATATTTGTTAACACTATTTCAGTATATTAAAAAATAAAATATTAAAAACATACATATTATTAAATGACAGAGATTATTCATCATTTATTTAATCCTTTACCTAATGCAATCATGACTGTATTAATGGGAATATCTACTATCTATTGGATATTTTCGGCAGTCTTAGGAGGGTTTGACGGTTTTGATATTGATATGGATGTACAGCCTGAAATTGATATCGACGTTGATGTGGATATAGATGCTAATGTAGATACTGATTTTGATTTACAACAAAATCATGTAGAGGTCATTCACGATAAAGAGGTTGACTTAGCCGATCATGTCAATGTCAGACAGCCAGGTTTATTTATGCAGATACTCGAATTTATGAATGTCGGCAAAATTCCCTTTATGATTATACTGACCATTTTCAAATTTTTTACTTGGGCAGGAACATTATTAACTACAACTATCCCTAAAGTTGCCAGTTTAGGATTGTGGTCAGCAATTATTTTAATCCCCTTATCCTTTATTGCAGTTATTTTGACACATTACGCAACTATTCCCTTGGTTAAATTTTTAAAAGACACTGGGTTTCACGGAGAAGTAGCTATTAACTGCATAGGAAAAGAAGGGACTATGTTGTCGAGTATAACGGCAGATAAATATGGGAACGTAGAGATTGTCATCAACCAAGATCCAATTAAAATATTAGCGACGAGCACAGATGGCACTCCTATACAATATGGAGACAAAGTGCTTATCGTCAACAAATCAAAAACAGAAAATATATATCAAGTACAGAAAATACAATAACATTATTAACTACAAACACTAAAAACTATGGGTGAGTTTGGTATAGGAACATTGATAACCATAATTATTGGAGCCTTATTTCTATTAGTCTTATTATTCTTTGCAATACTTGCATCGTTTTATAAAAAAATACCACAAGGTAAATCTATTGTAAGAACAGGGGTTGGAGGAACAAAAGTTGCTTTTAACAAAGGGATTTACGTTATCCCAGTGTTCCACAAAATGGAGATTATGGATATCTCTGTAAAAAAACTTCAAATAGATAGAATGCAAAATGAAGGACTTATTTGTAAGGACAATATCCGTGCAGACATTAAGGTAGCATTTTTTATTAGGGTAAACAAGTCTATTGAAGACGTTATTAACGTAGCACAAACACTGGGATGTGAACGTGCAAGTGATGTAGAAACACTTCGCAATATTTTTGAAGCAAAGTTTTCGGAAGCTTTAAAAACGGTAGGTAAAAAATTTGAGTTCATCGAATTATACGAAGCGCGTAGAGAATTTAGAGAAGAAATCATCAATATCATAGGTCGAGATTTAAATGGGTACATTTTAGATGACTGTGCTATTGACTACTTAGAGCAAACGAACATTTCTTACTTAGATCCACAGAATATCTTAGACTCTGAAGGGATTAAGAAAATTACAGAACTTACTGCTCAGCAAAACATCAATGCTAACCTTATCCGTAGAGATGAGCAAAAAGTAATCAAAAAACAAGATGTTGAAGCTCGCGAAGCCATCTTAGAATTAGAAAGACAATTATCTGAAAAAGAAGAAAAGCAACGCAGAGAAGTCGATAATATTCGTGCTCGTGAAGAAGCAGAAATTCAAAAGGTACGTGAAGAAGAACGCTTAAAGTCTGAAAGTGTACGTATTTCAACAGAAGAAAGCTTAGCTGTGTTAGAAGAAAACAAACTACGCCAAGTAATTATTGCTGCAAAAAACAAAGAGAGAACAGATGCTGTAGAAACAGAAAGAGTTGAAAAAGATAGAGCGTTAGAACAAACTGAAAGAGAGCGTATCGTAACCTTGGCGCAAATTAACAAAGAACGCGCAGTGGAGGAAGAGAAAAAAACAATACAAGATGTTATCCGCGAAAGAGTACAGTTAGAAAAAGGAGTAGTGGAAGAACAACAAAGTATTAAGGATGTGGAAGCATTCCGTTCTGTAGAAAGAGAGAAACAAGTAGGTATCACTCAAGCAAGTAGACAAGCTGAAGAAAACTTAATCAGAACAATCAAAGAGGCTGAAGCTAAAAAATTTGCACAAGAACAGATTTCTCAACAAATGTTAATCGAAGCAGAGGCACAAAAAGAAGCATCACTTAAACAAGCAGAAGCTCGTAAAATACTGGCAGATGCCCAAGCTCGTGAAGACGCTACTCTTGGATTAGCAGAGGCAGAAGTAATCAAAGCTAAAGCCGAAGCAGTCGAGCAACAAAGTATTGTTGACGCTGCAAAAATACAACGCATCGCAGCTGCAGAAGCTGCAGGTATTGAAGCGAAAGCAGAAGCTAAGAGAAAAGAAGGATTGGCTGAAGCCCAAATTATCAAAGAAAAAGCTATTGCAGATGCTGAAGGATTAAAAGAAAAAGCAGAAGCAATGAAGCAGATGGATGGTGTAGGAAAAGAACACGAAGAGTTCAAACTACAACTTCAAAAAGAAAAAGATGTAGAATTGGCTGCTCTAAATATCCAAAAAGACATTGCTAAATCTCAAGCAGAGGTATTGTCTTCCGCTTTACAAACAGCTAAGATTGACATCGTAGGAGGAGAAACAATGTTCTTTGAAAATATCATTAACCAAGTGAGTCGTGCTAAAGGATTTGATCAATTGATAGACAAGAGTCAGAATGCACAAGATATTAAATTAGCTTTATTAGGTGATGGTTCTACAATTAGTCAAGGCGAGTTGTTTAACAACATAAGACACTATGCGAGTCAATTTAATATCACCACTGAAGATTTAAAAAACCTTAGTATCGCATCATTAGTCTTAAAGATGCAACAAAACGCAACAGAAGACAATATGGGATTGTTAAGCAGTATTGCCGATGCAGTTCAGAGCTTTGGTATAGGTAATAAAAAATTATCGTAACAGAATATTTTGACATCACTCTTTTCTAAAGAAAAGGGTGATGTTTATCCTATCCCCTATCTCATCCTTCATTTACCTAAGTATTCGTGATCGTTCACTGATACAAAGTATTAATTACCTATGGCTGAATTAGAAAACCAACATATAGAATCGCTTGATTCTAATACTTATGAGATCATACAGAAAAGGCTTCAGACACAGAAAGGAGATTTAATCCAACGATTAAATGCCCTTAATGAAGATAGAAAAAATGTCTTTACTTCTGTTGACCTTAAACTTATTGCCAATCAACGTATAACAACAGAAAACAACTGTACTGCCAGAGGTATAATTGCCTTTGACTCTATCTGTATTTTTGCCTATAACGTACACTTTGGCCTTAAAACGGATATTCAACTAAGCGATGTATTTAGCATTTATCGCTTTGAAGACAATCAATTCTTACCTCAACCTTTAGACTTTATCAATGATGCTAATTTCATTGAGGATTACAAAAACTTATACAAATACTATAGAGATTCTATCTTCAGTAGATTTAAGAAGACAGAGAATTACCTCTATATGGTATTTCAAACAAGTAAAAATGCCGATAGTCTAAAAGCTTTTAAATGGCTTATAAAGGATAATCAGTTAATCTATCAAGATGATAGAAGCATACACGAGGTAGTAAAAAGTCCTCAATTTGAATTCAATTGGGTAAAAACTAATCTCGAAAATAGACGATTAGGTATACACCCTCATATCTCTATACAAGACAAAGTATTCATCGAAGCTGTCGGAGGAGATATCACTTTTAAAATAGAAGACAATACTGACAAGGGACAGGGTATCTACTCAGAACCGGTTAACAATATAGATCAACAATTAGATGATGCTGATTACTTCTACGCTGATTTGGGTAATTTTATTGCCATCCGCATTAAGCCTTACCAAGAAGACTTTCGCGCATTTATCTTTAACAACAGAACCAAACAAGTCATCAATGTACCTGCTCTAAATGAAACAGGTATATTATTACCTGATGGTCAAGGTATTATCTTCTCCAATGGGTATTATTTACAAAATGGTGATTATAAGATATTTGACAATACTGTCAAGAACTTAGAGTTCATCAGAACCATTCCTTCCCACAATGGAGAGGACTTCTTATACCTATTCTATCAAGCAGAAAACAACATCTACACCTTGATGTCTTATAACATCATCAAACAACAAGTAGAAACTCCTATCGTATGTAGTGGTTTTACCTTGTTCAACGATGGTAAGTTAATTTATTTCCGTTCAGAAAATGAAGCGGTAAGACATCATGTCGTACAGATATGGGAAACCCCATACACTGCTACATTAATAGAAAACAAAGAACAAAAAGAAAATCACTTATACAAAATTGGAAATAAAGACATCGTCAAAGCAATGGCTGAATGTCAAGAGATTATTCACCTCATCGATAAAGAAGATTCGTATGAAGGATTATATGGTGACATAGCCAAGAAAGCAAATGACATCATAGATGCTTATTTCTGGATTAAAACGAGTGAGACCAAAAGTTTAAATGAACCTTTAGAACAGATCAAGGGAATTGCAAATACAGCAATAGACGAGTTCGAAAAGGTACAAGAACAACGTAAAAGGGCTGCAGGTTTATTGACGGAGCTAAAAGAAAAGGTAGATAAACAACTCTTTAATGTTAAAAATGCCAAAGGAGACACCCTTGAAAGTTTAGTGCATCTATTAGCTGAAAACAGAAAATTGTTAGGAGAGGTAATTAGTGCCCGTCAAACAAAATATGTCGATTTAACTATCTTGGAAAAGTACCAAGAACAGTTAGGTAAGACCAATGAGTCCTTATCAGATAAAACAATTGCATTCTTACTACAGGAACAAGCCTTAGTTCCTTATGAACAAAAGGTTATTGATCAAAAGAATAAAGTAAATGAGGTAGTTAAGGTTATTGACGCTAATGCTATTGATGAAAACTGTAAGGTTATATCCAGTGAATTAGAATTGCTAATCGATATACTGAATAGTTTAAAAATAGAGGACACTACCCAGGCGACAAAGATTATTGAGAAGATATCTGTCATCTTTGCTTCGCTAAATGAAGTGCGTTCTCAGTTAAAGAGAAAAATAGATTCTCTGCGTACCAATGAGTCTATCGCAGAATTTCACGCTCAATTAACTCTACTTGATCAGAGTATTATCAACTTCTTAGAGTTATCCAATTCACCCGAAAAGTGTGACGAATACCATTCTAAAGTAAGTGTACAGGTAGAAGAGCTGGAGAGTAAGTTTGCTGACTTCGATGATTTTATCTTAAAGATAGCCGATAAGCGAGAAGAAGTTTCAAAGGCTTTTGACACGCGAAAAACACAGTTAGTTGAGCAAATCAATAGACGTACAAGTTCGTTAGAGCAGATAGGGCTGCGCATCCTAAAGAATATCGAAAACAAATCAGCATCTTTTAAGTCAAAAGAAGAAATATTGGCTTTCTTCTCTACTGATTTAATGGTGGACAAAGTACGTCAACTGGTTATTGAATTAAAAGATTTAGGTGATGTCTCTAAAGCAGAAAACTTAGAGAACAGTGTTAAAACCAGTCAAGAAGATGCACTGCGTACGCTTAGAGATAAGCAAGACTTATTTGCCGATGGAGAGAATATCATTAGCTTAGGTACTCACAAGTTCTTGGTTAACAAACAACCTTTAGATTTGACAATTGTCAGACGCAATGATACGCTTTACTATCATCTTACTGGTACAAGTTTTTCGTATCCTATCACAGATGACAAGATATATACTTATAAAGAGATATGGAATCAAGACATCATCTCTGAGAATAATGAGGTCTATAGAGCAGAGTATTTAGCTTATCAAATAATACAAGAGTTACGTACTAATCCTTCATTAGATATTCATGAAGCAGTTAAGTTTAGAACAGAACAGAACTACTCTGAAGGGTATTTAAAAGGAGTACACGACTTTGACGGATTAGAGATTACGCAAGCCCTGTTAAAGTTGCGCAAAGACTTAGGTATATTAACCTATGCTCCAGCTATCCGCGTATCTGCACAAATCTTTTGGTATGAATTAGACACAGTCGTAAGAGATAACATTTTGAAAAGTATAAGTAGTGCAGCTGCAGTACAAAAGGTATTTCCTCTAAGTACAAACTATAAATATATACTTAGTCAATTAGAGGAATTATACGCTTCATGGGCGTCTCCATTATGCGATATAAAATATCAAAAAGCAATAGCACATTATTTATATGAAGAATTTGCTACAGGTATCTTCTTTACCAAAACTGTACAAGCTTCCCAATTAAAGAAACAATTTATTGCTTTCTTACAGCAAAGAAATGCAAACATCACTTTTGAAAATGACATCAACGATGTTAACTTAAGTAGGTTAGATGCATTTTACTTGATTCAAAACTGGCTGTATTCTTATATTGACAATGAGCCAAAAGTAAGTGAGTATAAAAAATACATTGATGAGACTTGTTGTTTACTATTATTTGAAAAGCAATACAACTATACTTTAAAAGAAAGTAGTGATACAATAGTACTAAAGAATCTCAAAGGCAATCATCCTTTAATTGTCAATGACACCTATACTTTAGACTATCACAATTTTATAGCAAGATTAGAGAGTTTCGAAACAGAGCGCATACCAATGTTTACTGACTTTATTGCTACTAAAGAAATGTTGCTTTCAACGTATAAAAAATCACTTAAAGTGAATGAGTTGAAACCACGTGTGTTAACTTCATTTGTACGTAACAAACTAATAAATGAAGTGTACTTTCCTCTCATAGGTAATAACTTAGCCAAGCAGATTGGGGTACACGGGGATAGTAAGCGTACTGCGCGAATGGGAATGTTATTGTTAGTATCACCTCCTGGATATGGTAAGACTACACTAATGGAGTATTTAGCAAATGCATTAGGCTTGCACTTTGTCAAGATTAACGGGCCTACTATTGGTCATTCTATTACTTCTATCGATCCAACTGAAGCGAAGACTTCCGGTGCTCGTGAAGAACTGAAGAAGATCAACTTATCGTTCGAAATGGCGGATAACGTAATGCTATACTTAGACGATATCCAACACTGTAGTTCTGAGTTCTTACAGAAGTTTATCTCTCTTGCTGATGGACAGCGTAAGATGGATGGTATATTTGAAGGTGAAAGTAAAACGTATGATTTAAGAGGTAAGCGTTTTTGTATCATTATGGCAGGTAACCCATATACAGAGTCTGGAGAAAAATTCCAAATACCAGATATGTTAGCCAACCGTGCAGATACCTATAACTTGGGAGACGTCATCGGTAGCACAGAAGATTTGTTTAAATTGAGTTTATTAGAAAATGCAATTGCTGAGAATACTTATTTGCAGAAATTGAGCAGCAATTCTTTAGACGATTTCTATAAACTAATCAATCATATAGAAACCAAATCAGAAGATTCAATTTCTTTAGAAGGAAACTTCAGTGGACAAGAAATAGAAGAATTTACAGCTGTTTTAAAGAAAGCAATCGCTGTAAGAGATATTGTCTTGAAGGTAAACCAACAATATATCCTAAGTGCAAGTATGGACAATGCTTATCGTACAGAACCGGCCTTTAAACTTCAAGGGTCATATCGCGATATGAATAAAATGATGAGTAAAATTGTTCCCTTAATGAATGACAGTGAAATAGATGAGTTAATCTTAACACACTACGAAAACGAATCACAAACATTGACTTCTGATACAGAAGCTAATTTGCTAAAATTAAAAGAACTCGCAGGCAGACTATCAGGAATAGAGCTCCAACGCTGGACAGAAATTAAAGATATATTCGCCAAACAAAACAAGTTGGGAATGGCCGGTAAAGACAATCAAACGGCACAAGTATTAAGTCAATTAATGGACTTCAATCAAAACTTAGAGAGTATCGCAAAAGCGATTAAAAAATAAAAGTACTTCAACGGTCTGTAAATATACAGACCGTTTTTATTTATTCATACATTTACAGCTTTCAATCAAAAAGAACTATGTCAAAACACTTAGCACGTATAGCCGTAACTGTTTTATTCTTTATATTTGGAGGGATTTCAGCCTCTTGGGCTTCGCGTATTCCTACGATAAAAGAAGCTTTTGGAGTAAATGATTCCGCTTGGGGTTTTGTACTTCTCTATATATCAATAGGAACCTTAATCACACTTCCTATTGCAGGTAAAATTATTGAGAAACTGGGGAGCAAGAAAGCAACTCTTATCTTTTTATTAACCTATCTTGTATTATTAGTTGGTATTGGCTATTGGGAAGTGCTGTGGCAATTGAAGCTAAATTTAGTACTATTCGGAGCCATTAGTAATATCACGAATATTTCTATCAATACGCAGGCTATCAAAGTTTCTAAATTATACAAAGGACAAATCATTGGCTCTCTACACGGAACATGGAGCATTGGAGGTTTTGCTGCCTCGTGGATAGGTGCAGAAATGATCAGTAGTTATGTCCCTCCTATCGAACACTTTATTTATTATTCTACAGTAGGTATTATCATCTCCCTTCTATTGTTCAAATACTTAATACCTGAGGATACAAACCCACAAAGTGACAGTCCTATAAAAGAAGAAAAAAAAGGATTCCAATTACCTGATAGAAACTTAATTATGCTTGGCTTATTAGCCTTCTTTGCAATGGTAGCAGAAGGAATGATGACTGACTGGTCCAGTGAATATATGAAACACGTCACTCATGCTCCTATTGAACTTATAGGATATGGCCTAACAGCTTATATGTTTGCAATGGCAAGTGGACGCTTTATTTCTGACTTTACAGTGAGAAAATATGGCGAACAGAGAACGTTACTTATCTGTGGTGTTTTACTCTTTATTGGATTAGGAGCCTCTGTAATGTTTCCAAGTGTATATACGACGATTATTTCTTTTATGATAGTTGGACTGGGGGTATCTGCTGTAGTACCGATGTGTTATAACTTAGCAGGTCACACCAAATCTATGCCACCTCAACAAGCATTGACTTTGATTACCAGTATCGGTTTTATCGGTTTCTTTTTAGGCCCTCCTGTAATAGGCTTTATTGCACAACACTCGTCATTAAAGACTGCATTTGCTATCGTAGCTTTCTTTGGATTAGCGATCTCACTATTGAGTAGATTCATCACGATTCATCAAAAAGATTAGTAAAATAGCCTATCTATTCCAATTGCGGTAGATAGTAAAGGCAGCAATCAATACGATTAGAAAAACAGAAAACCACCTCGGGAAATGAATGTAATTTCTTATTCTCTTATTCTTCAAAACAAAAGTTTCAACAAAAGCAATATACAATATTGCAATCAAAGGAATATAAATGTAAATCAATTGATTAAAGTGAAATGCCTCAAGCAAATGCCCTTGTAATATGGAATGAAGGGCACGCTGTCCTCCACAACCAGGGCACAACCATCCAGATGTATCGTAAATATAACAGCCTACGCCTTCATTGTTATCGGTACCAAAATATTGTAAATAATAATAAAGTACAACAAGTGGCAAACTGTAAAACACAAAGCGTAGGCCGATTTTTATCATGGTAGCTAATCTAATTTGAAGATTGTTTCATTTCAAGTAAAAAATTACTCCAACCTCCTATTTCTGCGATATAAGAAGTGAAGATAAAGATGTTCAATCCCACCAAAAGTAGTGTGATAATGAACAATACTATAATGTTTTTGCACAATCTTTTGACCTGTTTATTATTTCCCTTTTGTAAAAAAGCATTTGCTCTTTTAAAACTAAATAAAGCAATTACTCCTAAGAGAATACCTATAAACCACAAAGAAAAAAAACCTAAAAAGACATTAACTCTTGCTAATACCTTATACTTTCTAAGCTTGTTATTTCCATGCTCCATTCCCGTACTTTTTTAATTTATACATTATTAACCGTAATCATACTTCCATTTTCTTCATCTTTCACTACTGATAAAGAAATAGGCATGCGTTCTTGCAATTCATCAACGTGAGAAATAATACCCACAATGCGATTCTCCTTGTGCAAATTACTTAAAGTCTCAAAGACAACATTTACAGATTCTGTGTCTTGCGTTCCAAATCCCTCGTCTATAAAGAAAAAGTTTTTATTTGACTTAGACAAACTTTGAACACTTTCAGCTAAAGCTAAAGCTAAGGACAAAGACACTTGGAAACTCTGTCCTCCTGAAAGGGTTTTTACACTTCTCGATTTACCTTCGTTCAAGTAATCAATAATCTCAAAATCGTTATTCTCATTCAACTGTAAGCTCAACTGATTATTAGTTAACCTGTGAAAACGATGATTTGCCATATCGCATAAATTCTTCAAATAAATCGAAGATACATAATTAACAAAACCTGCTCCATCGAACATATTCTTTAGTATAGTTATGTTCTTTAATCTCTTTTCTAAACCATCGTACTCTACCAATAGTTTAGCTTTAGTATTAAGGTCCAGCTTAATTCGCTCAATTTCCCCTTTTAATTTTGCAGCAACCTCAGTAGCCTCTTTTAGCTCAAGTTCAAGTTTGGCTACTAAAACCTCTTGCTTTTCAAATCGCTCTTTGTCAAAAGAAACCTTGGCTAACTTTTCTTCTAAGTTTAAAACTTGACTACGCACTACAGCTAATTTAGTTTCGAACTCATGAATGAAATTGCGTTGCTCACTAATATCAATTGCGATATTCAATACTTGTTTAACTTCCTCTATTGATTCAATTGCGTGTGTGTTAAGCAAAGTAGCAATATGGTCCTGTAATACTTTATTTGCACTTTCTAACTCTTTTGACTCCTCCTCCGCACTTTTGCACTTTGTTTGCAAAGCTGTAAGTTGTGAAGATAGCTCTTGAAATCTCGCTGTTACTTTCGTGTGTTCGGCTTCAATCCACTTAATCTTTTGCTCGCGCTGTTGCGCTTCTTGTTCAATCAAGCTATCAGCTAAAGTCAAATACGAATTTAGATTTAGGCGTATAATTTGTGTGCTTTTTGAGTGGATTTCACTTTGCACTTTTGTATGTGTCAACTCATAGGTTCTAAAATCACTTGTTGCCTTTTCTACTGAAAGCCTATTCTGTTCTACTTCATTTCTCAATTGCTTACAATGTGACTCCAATAATTCAATTTGTTTCTGAACTTCACTAGCCTTTTGCTTTAACTGAACTAATTGATTAGTATCTCCTAAGGAAACATAATTCCCCCATTGATATTGCTGGGTATGCTGTTGCAACTCGTGTTGTAAAGACGAATACTTTTGCTCAACTTCACTTTTCTGATTTCCATAGAAACTGTATTGCTCAAACAAACCTCTTGCTTTGCTTTCATATCCTACTAATCGCTTTTGCTTATCCTTTATATCTTTGAGTTTAGACTCTCTATCTTCAATTGTCTTAGCTACATCCTGACCTTGTAATAGATTGGGATGAGATAGAGAACCGCACAAAGGACAAGGTGTACCTTGCTGTAAGTCATTGGCAAACTGCGTAAGTTGATGAGAGACTGCTAAATGTCTTATTTCTTCCTCTAAAACCTCTTGCTTGTTATTAAATAAACTGTGAAACTCAGCTATTTCATTTTTCCAATTAGAAGGGTTTTTCAATCGAAGACCTTTAATCTGTGATTCAATTTTTCCTATTTCAGCATTTGCTTTATCTAAACTCTCTTTATAATCAAAAATAGTTTTGTTTAAATAATCAAATTGTTGGAACCAAGTATCAATAGATAAAAGCAAATTCGTATCTAATCGACTCTGTTTTACAGCATTTAACTCTTGCTCCTTTTGTGACAAGAGTTGTTGACTTTCTACCAACTTGTCCCCTACTGTTTTAACAAGCTGATTACTTGACGTCATCCCTTGCTCTATATCATTTTGCTGTACAAACAACTTCTTTATATCTCTAATCAAACCAAACTCATAGAACTCGGCTTTCTTTTGCTCTAAAGTAGCATATTCAAGCTGAATACTCTTTAGAGTACTCTCTACTTGTACAAACTCTTTTGACACTTCTTCAACCTCCTTGCTAAACTGAGCGTACAAATTCTGTTTACTTTGCCATTGAGATTGTATTGCATCAGCTTCTTTAAGTGGAATACGAAATACCTTATCTAAATTTTCGTAGCGAATAAGCTCTTGCTTCTTATCGTTAATAGCAGGAACTTCTGCTTCTAATTTACTTACATCTTCCCTGCGAAGAACAAGAGTATCAAAATCATCTTTAACTGCTTTCAATTGCTGAAAGACCGTATTCTCATGCTTAAAATGCTCCGTTAACTGCTCTTGTAAAGCTTCACTCTTGCTATATTCACTTTCTTTAGTATCCAGTAATTCCTGATTAATTAAACTATAACTCTGAAGCTGACCTTGCAGTTGATCAAAATTCTGCTTGGTTTCCGCAAGAATACCCTTAACTTTAAATGATAAGTCAAATTTATCCAAACCAAATATTTGCTGCATCATCTTTGTACGAGCAGTACCTCCAAGTTCAAGAAACTCCTTAAATTGTCCTTGAGGAATAATGATTGTACGCTTAAAATTTTCATAACTAAGGCCTATTACACCTTCTATGTTTAGATCAGGCAACGGAACCCATTCTTCCTCTTTCCATTGATATAAGATAGCTTCTCCGCGTTTTACATCATCAAATCGCTTGCTATTCCTTTTGAACTCTCTGTAAATTCTATACTTCTCATCTTTGAAATTAAAGAACTCAAAGTCAATTAACGAACGATTAGATTTTAAGTTCATCATATTATAAGCGCGATTATCTTTCGCATTCAATCGTTCACTCTCTCCATATAATCCGAAAGATATAGCTTCTAATATAGAAGATTTACCAGAGCCCACTCTACCAAAAATCCCAAATAGTCCAGCTTCAATTAAACTTGTAAAGTCAATAGTCTGTTTCTCTTGATAAGAGTATAATCCCTCAATCGTCAACTTTATAGGTATCATACACTCACTAATTTAAAATTTCTTTAAACAAATCCATAATCTCTTCATTAGGTTCTTGCCCTTGGTATTTTTGTTTAAAATAGTCTTTAAACAAATCGCTCATATCTTGTTCTAAATTCACTTGCTTAAAATTCGCCTCTGTTTGTCCTTTCTCTAATTTAACCTGTGGAATAATAGAGATAATCCCATCATGAGCCTGATAAATTCGCTTTAAGTCATCTGCTTTTAAAAAAGTATCACTTACTAAGGTTAACTCTACCAATTGGTTTGGATTAGCCATTAACCAAAAGACAGCCTCGTCTACATTATCAAACTTCATGCGAACCAATGACCTCCCTTTTTGCAAAGGAACTTGCTTATATGAGATTGGTTTATCAGCTTCTGCTTCTACAATTATCACATATTTTTGCTGCCCAGCTTCACTAAAGCTATAAGCTAAAGGACTACCTGAATAAACAACAGGACGTTCTTCTTGGCCAATCTGATGTGCTCGATGTAAATGTCCTAAAGCAGTATACTGTATTTGTTCGGGAATAATATCGCTGTAAATCATATCTGCATTCCCAATTTTTAATGGTTTTTCTCCATCAGGTTCTTCCAAAACTTCTCCATTTCTATTTAGCATATATAGATGTGAGATTAATAGATTCACTCCTTTTGTTTTGCAGTACTTATTAGCTAAATCACTCCAACTACTTTTTAGTATCTCATTTAATGCAGTTGATTTGTCTTCGATATCTAATGCTTTTCTAAGTCTTACTTCATTGGCATATGGGGTGTGAAATATTCTAATAGGTTGTTTAAAAGTGGCTAACCTTATTTCAAAGAATCCTGGTGCAGTCTTACTGATTTTGAATTGATTCTCAATCTCGTACTTTGAAATTTCCGCATTAGGGAACCCAATAAAAATAATACCACACTCACGTGCCAAAGGATCTGGAGCGTCTATTCGCTCCGGACTGTCGTGATTACCTGCAATAGCAATGACCGGTCTTTCTCCATCTTTTGCCAATCGCTTGAGTGTTCTGTAAAATAGATCGACAGCTTCAATCGGTGGGTTAAATGTATCAAACAAATCACCTGCTATTAAAACTAAATCGACTTTTTCTCTATCTGCTATTTTACAAATTTCCTCTAAAACCTCTCTTTGTTCTTCCACCCGACTATAGCTATCGAGTTTCTTTCCAAGATGCCAATCCGCAGTATGTAGAATCTTTAATGCCATTGTTTACTCTTTTATTCTGAATCCAAAGATACTAACAATATCAAGGTTTCTCTTGCATTTAATAGACAGATTAAGCCTTTTGAAAAGTTAAAAAAACTCCTATCTGAAAAGAGAAATCCCTTCATAGTAAATATCATTTACCCTTTGTGGTGTTCAAATATCCTCAATATCAAGTTATTCATTTACCTTTTACAGCTGGAAGTAATTATATAAAAATTCGCGATGAGTTACTTGCAAATTTTGATTCTTGAAAAGGATTAAAATTTATTCCTATTTGAGATTGACTTAGGGTAAACAGTTATTCAAATTTAAAGTACACGACTACACCTTCATGTTGATTACATTCAATTTTAGCAAACACTTTCCAAAAAACAAACAGATCAGACTTAAAAATCTATAAAACAACTATTTACATAACAATTTCTTAATATTAGATTTCATTTATTTTCTTAAATTTAAGTACCTAATCATTCATACTATGTTATGTTCTAATCTACCTTGGGTATTCTCGAAAAAGCTTTATTCGGACCCCATACTATTCAATATAGATCTTGAAACATCTATAAAAGACGATACAACAAGTATAAATATGTATTCACTACTAACTAAGGCAGTGATAAATCACGCTGAAGTAATCATACAATACCAAGCTTGGTTATCAAGTATTGATGAACTACACGAATGCGAAGACTTATTAGATGGTGAAGATATCATAGAAGATGACCCAGACGATGAAGACGGTAGCTATCTTGTCGAAATCCAAGCAACACTAACTGCGGATAATCAGCACTCTTTTTCATTATTTGAGTTACTGTACAAGATTCACAATTTACTGCAGAACAAAGACCTTGATAACCTTAATACACTTGATTCAATTTCATTAGCCGAAAAAGGAGAAATACCAATATATTACTTGAATTTCAAATAAAATTTGACCTCCTTTAGTTCAACAAGAAGATTTGCGATTCGATTCTAAAGGAACTTTTATTAGAATTGTTAATAAATCTGTGCATATCTATTTGAAGACTTTCATTTAAATGGAGATAAATGGGTATATATTTGTTAACGGAAAGATACAACACATCTTAACCGTATTTGTATAATCTTTATGTAAAACAATAAATGGCTTAATTCTGTCAAAAACCATCAATTGTAAAAGTGCTAGATAAATTTTAGATTATACGAAAGACACTTACTTTAAAAAGCCATTCATTAGTCGTGAATGGCTTTTTATATTTTCGGTCTTACAAGAACTCGATAACTTATGTACAGGAGACTTCAAAAAAAAACACATTACTTTAAGTAATGTGTTCAATTGTTATTTTAAGATCCTTAAATCTCACAGCCATCAGGTCCACAAGCACCTGCTCCATTATCACCTTTCATTTCAAAACCAGGTTGGCTCTCTTGATAAGCTTGAGTTAATGCCTCTACAAAAGCCTCTACTGGTTGTGCTCCAGAGATTCCATACTTTCTATCAAGTACAAAAAATGGTACACCAGAAATTCCCAAAGTTTGAGCTTCAACTATATCCGCTTTCACCTCATCCGATTGTTCATCAGTTAATAAAAAAGCTCTCACAGCTGTAGCATCCAAACCAATTTGCTCCCCTAAGCTAACTAATTCATCTACATTACCTACGTTTTTACCTGCTGTAAAGTGAGCATAAAACAATGCCTCTTCTGCTTCATTCCCTTTGCCCTGTTCTTGTGCAAAATGAATAAATCGATGAGCTCTAAAAGTGTTTACGGGAATTGACTTGTCTTGATTAAATACAATACCTACACTTTCTCCTGCTTGTTTTAAATGATTTAGCATACCTTCAACTTGCTCCATTGGCATACCTTTGCGTTGTACTAAGTATTCCTTTGTAGAAATATCAGCACCTTCTGCTGGTAAAGTAGGGTCTAATTGAAAACTCTTCCATTCTACTGTTATCTTATCTTTAAAAGGCAATGCTGCTAATGCACTTTCAAAGTGCTTTTTTCCAACATAGCAAAACGGACACATAATGTCCGACCATATCTCTACTTTCATATTTTTCATTTTAAAAAATTATAGACAAAAATGTCTATTCTCAAAAATACAGCTTTAATCTGTGTTTCACTTCCTTTTTAACATTACATAAAATATATACCCTGGTAACCTCAGCACCTTACTAAAAATAAAACACACATTTTAGTATTTAGATGACTACTGCTATTATCTCTTTAAAATTGCTCTTAGATATTTTACAAAACAATTATCACCTCAATATCTCTTATAAATTATTAAGCGAAAGAAACTATACAAGCCAAGTCAAAATAAACAATACAAGCAAGCTATAGTTTAGAGGGTACTAATAGTGGAGAAGCTAATAAGTAAGACATTATGCAGTATTTAACTATTGCAACCAACCGCTATAAACACTCCTTTCTATAGTGACAACAACAAACTATGTTACTTAATAGAAATATTATGTAGATTGAAATAAACTTTATCTAAATGCAAAAAGAGCGATTGTTAATTGATACAACCGCTCTTTTCACTATTCTATTCTACCCAAGTATCTCGTCCTGCGATGATACCTGAAATAATCAGTGTTATAGACATCGCTAACAGAAAACCTAACGAGGTAGTCCAAGATTGTGTCATGTCGTAAAACGCTCCAAACAATGGTGGTCCTACTGCTGCTATCATATAACCAAACGATTGTGCCATTCCTGAAAGATCAGCAGCTTGTACTGCATTTTTGGTTCTCAACACAAAGAAAAGCATTGATAAACTAAATGCCAATCCACTTGCTGCACCTATTAGTATACACCACAGTAATAAATACTCTGTCTTAAAAACGACAACACCTAAAATTCCTATAGTAAACAATATCCCTGATAAAGCAGCTAAGAACTTTTGGTTGTTCATTTTACTGGCAATAATAGCTCCGATAAACGTCATTGGCAACTGGGCGAATTGTACATAAGATAAAATCCAACCTGATTCAACCTCCGATACTCCCCAAGTCTGCACAACCTTTGGCAACCAAGCTGCTAAACAGTAAAACAAAAGCGATTGTACACCCATAAAAACAGTTACAGCCCAAGCTAATCCTGATTTATATAAATTCACTTTATTTTCATCAATTGCAAAATTCCCTTTAACAGGATCAATTCGTTTTTTCTTTACTTGAGGAATCCAAATGACAATTGTCGTAATACTCAATACCACCCATATACCGATAGAACCTCTCCATCCTAGCTCCGTAAAATGTCCTAAACTAATACTAAAACCAGCAGCTAAAGCAGCAGTTAAATTCATCGCAACAGAGTAAATCCCCATCATTGTTCCTACCTTAGTTGGAAAATTATTCTTAATATATGCAGGCATTAAAACATTCCCTACTGTAATAGCCGTTCCCACTAAAGCTGCTCCAATAAATAAACTCGCAATACTTCCCAAAGGTCGAATAATCAACCCTATTGTCAATATAATTAATGAAAGCAACAGAATAACTTCCATTCCATACTTTCGTGAAAAACGCGGTACAATCCCAGATAGAAAAGCAAAAGCCATTAAGGGAATCGTTGTAATCAAACCTGCTGTTGTATTAGACAACTCAAGTGCCTTTGTAATCTCTGCTATTACTGGTCCAACAGATGTAAGTGGAGCTCTCAAATTCGAAGCGACAAAGATGATCCCCAAAAACATTAGTAGTTTCTTTAATTTAGAAACTTGTTCTATATCTTTTTCCATGGTTGTTTGTTTTAAAAAATTACCTATTGTTATTTAAGAGTACAAAGGTAAGTTCAGATAAATGATTATATTCGCCATATATCATAACTAAAACGACAAGTATGAGTAAACCGCAATTAGTCGATGAAGTAAAAAAGCCTGCTTTTTCATGGCATGCAGAATACTGGAAACACAATAATGAGTTTCATCATCACAAGAAAGCTCAGTTAGTTTATGTTGAATCAGGGTATCAATATCTACACGTGGAATCGTGTCAATTTTTATTACCACAAAACCACGTAGCTTATATTCCTTCGAATGTGCCTCATAAAACAACACATGCATCAGAACACGTTTCTTTGCGTACTTTGTATTTTGACGTTGAGGACTTGCCAAACTTCTATGAGGAATTATACCTGTTTGCAATTCCTACAGTTCTTAGGGAAATGATAATGTACACCGAAAAATGGTCAATGAATATGAATTATGACGAAAGTGAACAGACGTTTTTAAGAGCGATACTGTTAGAACTTCCCTCGTTTGTCAAGAATGCTGTTCCTCTTATTACACCAGTTCCCCGAACAAAAGTATTATTAGATGCAACAGCTTATATTCACCAACATTATCAATCAACCATACCGATAGACGAATTAGCTGCTATATGCTTTATGAGTATTCGAACATTAGAGCGGCAGTTTAAAAAGGAAACAGGGATTAGCATTGCAAAATATATACAGATGGTACGCATCATCAAGTCAATCGAACTACTCAGTGAAGGACAATATAGTATCAGTGAAATCGCCATACTCGTAGGCTATAACAGTGCGCAGTCTTACAGCAATGTCTTTACTAAACTATTGGGCCAACGACCTACTGATTTTATAAATCAAACAAAGTAATCATAAAAAAAAGCCAACCTCTATTGGAGGTTGGCTTTACATATTGTAAAAAAATAACTATTAATTATTTTCAGGTAAGAAACTATATTCTTTAGCGTAGTACAACATTTGATCTGCAAATGATTCTGGTTGTTCGATTTTATAATCAACTACCTCTCCTTTATCATTCTTAACAGGAACAATATACGGATTAACGAATCCTCTGTAAGGAGCCGAATCAAATTTTGCATTGCGTTCTAAAACTTCTTTGTGAATAGCTTGATCTACTTTCACACCATAGTTTTCAACTAATGCTTTTGCTGCATTAAAATCTCCTTCCGATTTAATACGCTGTGTCTCTTTTAATAATTGTCCAAATAGATCGTGTAATTTTTCATAATCTGTAATATTAAAGTACGTCTTACCGTCTTTTACTACTTTTTCAATCACATTGTCTTTTTGTCCTTTTTCAAAGACCCAAGCACTCACCCATTGACGGTTTCTCATATGTGCTTCTTCAATATCAGCACCTGGTTCTAAACGCACTAATTGCATCATTAATCCATTTCGAATATATCCATCATAAGCTGCTTTTCCTACTGCTTTCCAATCATCCACTAATCCCAACTCTTGTAATTTAGGATTATATAAATAGAACAATCCTACTAAGTCTGCACGACCTTCTTCTAAGGTAGAAGCATAGCTCTTCAGTGTTACCTGTGGCTGTCCTACTCCATCGTTAATTTGTCCTGAAGCGTGTCCAATTACTTCGTGTAAGGCTGTATGTAACTTATCTGCTAACTCACCGTACTTTTCTTCTAATTCAAATTCCTCTTGATCGTGAACAAACTCTTTTAAACGATCAGATCCACCAGCGTGATTATAAGAATCAATAATATTTCCCAATGAAATAGATTTAGATCCATGTTCTGCTCTAATCCAGTCAGCATTCGGTAGATTCACACCGATAGGTGTACTCGGTGAAGCATCACCTGATTCGGATGCTACAATAACTGTTTTATAAGTTACTCCTACCACACTTTTCTTTTTGTGCTCATCCATTAATGGAGAATTATCCTCAAACCACTGCGCTTCGTGAGAAAGTACTTCCATTTTCTTTGACATATCAAAGTCCTTAATTTGAACAACACTTTCATAAGAACCTTTATGTCCTAATGGGTCATTATAAACCTCAATAAAGCCATTGTTGTAATCAATATTACCTTCTGTCGCTTGTACCCATGCTACATTGTAATCATCCCATGATTTTAAATCTCCCGTTTGGTAAAATTTAATTAACAAAGCGATTGCATCAGCTTGCTTTTGATTCTCTGCAACTGTTATCGCTTTCTCAAGCCAATAGATGATTTGATCGATAGCAGGACCATACATTCCTCCACTTTTCCAAACCTTTTCAACTAACTTTCCATTTTCTTTTACCAGTTTAGAATTTAATCCATTCGATAATGGTCGATTAGGATCTGGACTTTTCATATTTGCATAAAAAGTTTCGGCTTCTTCATCAGTAATTCCCTCTCCGTAAAAATTAATAGCTGATCCAGTAACTAAACCTTTCTTTGAATCAAGATTAACCTTTTTACTATCCACATCATTAAACAAGATTTCAGCAACTGCATTGTCTAATGTTGTATTTGTTTCTTTTAGCAACGTGTCAAAATACGCCTTATCAAAAGCTGGTTTTATTTTGTCATTTGAATAATGATGGTGTATTCCATTTGAAAACCAAACTCTCTTTAAATAAGTAACAAAGTTTTTCCAATCTTCTGATTCCTTGTCTCCTTCATAGTTCACATAAATATTCTCAAGTGCTTTGCGAATTTTTAAGTTATGCTTGTAGTTTTGGTCCCACATAATATCGCGACCTACATAACCAGCTTGGCTTAGATAATAAACTAATTCTTTTTCCTTTAGAGTTAAGTCTTCCCATCCAGGAATTTGGTATCTCAATACTTCAATGTCAGCAAATTTGTCAACACTGTATTTAAATTCAGCTACTTCCGTTGTGTCTTGAGATTCCTTTTTATCTTTTGTTTCTCCACAAGAAAGTAACATAGTTGAAGCTAATACCATACAAGCTACTGTGTTTAATTTCATAATGTGTTATTTATTCGTGTAGCAACAAATATATAAAATTCTATACGTAACATCTATAATTATGTCCACACATAATTACGAACTACAAAATTTTAAACTCATTTATTTAAATAATTATCTGTAAAATGTTTCTCAGAATTAGGATTACTAAATTTTTCTTGGTTGTAATCTGTTGATTTATTCTTAGGAATACTTAAAGATTGCCAATCTTTATTCTTTATCATCTTTCCGATAAAAACTATTTGCCCAATGTGATAAGGGTAATGGGCTAATTGACGATATAGTGCTTCCCCTACTGTGTGATCTTGGTTTCTAATTTTAATTATAGTCTCGATATTATGCTCATCAATACTGTCTATCGTAGCAAACAATACATTCCACGCTTTATCCCAATTAGAAATCAACTCATGTCTATCGTAAAAGCCTACCGCAAACTCCTCGTCGCGCTTTCTCCATTCCTTTTCTCCGTCTTCTGTAAAGAAATTAGTAAATCTCGAAAGTAAATTACCCGTAATATGACGCATCAGTACAGCTACAGTATTACTTTCCTCATTTACTTTCCAGTTTAACTCCTCCTGAGATAATAGTAAGACAGTTTTATCGTATCCACGCGAGCAACCACATATTTCATAAGCTAACTTAAGGTAGTAAGTTTGTTTCAAATAATAAATAGATGAGCAAACAAGAAATAATGTATTCTCA